>JALYGH010000127.1 GCA_030777205.1 Chloroflexota bacterium | reverse complement strand
GGGGAGAGCGGAGCAGGTTCCAAGCGCCGCGCCCCCTCTCCCCCGTGTACGGGGGAGAGGGGGCGCGGGTTCTGACCACCACCGACCACCGGCGCCCGTCCGACCGCCTTGGGGTGAGGACGTCCGTGCTAGTTCCGCGACGCTCCGTTCGGCTGGACGGCCCCGATCGGCACTGCCTCGCCTGCTTCCGTGCGCACGATCTCGGTCTGGTTGGTGACGCGCTTTGCGCCCCGCTCGATCTCGTCCCAGTAGTGGCAGGCGACGAAGTGGCCCGGGCGGACCTCGGCCAGCGGCGGCTCGTCGACGCGGCAGTTGTCCTCGGCGTACGGGCAGCGCGGGTTGAACCGGCAGCCCGGCGGCGGGTTGACCGGGCTCGGGACATCGCCGGTCAGGATGATCCGGCTCCGCCGCTTCTCCAGGACCGGATCCGGGATCGGGATCGCCGACAGGAGCGCCGTGGTGTACGGGTGGAGCGGATCTTCGAAGATCGTGTTGCGGTCGGTGATCTCGACGATCTTGCCGACGTACATGACCGCCACGCGGTCGCTGATGTGGCGCACGACGGCCAGGTCGTGGGCGATGAACAGGTAGGTCAGGCCCAGCCGCTCCTGCAGCTCTTCGAGCAGGTTGATGATCTGGGCCTGGATCGACACGTCGAGCGCCGAGATCGGCTCGTCGCAGACGATGAACTGCGGCTCGACCGCCAGCGCGCGGGCAATGCCGATGCGCTGGCGCTGACCGCCGCTGAACTCGTGCGGGTAGCGGTTGGCGAAGTACGGGTTCAGCCCGACCGTCCGCAGCAGCTCCTGGACCCGCTCCTGCTTCGCGCGCCCCTTGGCGAGGTTGTGGATCTCGAGCGGCTCGCCGATGATGCTGCCAACCGTCATGCGCGGGTTGAGCGACGCGTACGGATCCTGGAAGATCATCTGCAGCTCGCGGCGCATCCGCCGCATGTCGCCGCTCTTGAGCTTCGTCAGGTCGCGCCCGTGGAAGATGACGTTCCCGCCGGTCGGCTTGTAGAGCTGGAGGATGGCGCGGCCGGTCGTCGACTTGCCACAGCCCGACTCACCCACCAGGCCGAGCGTCTCGCCCTTCCTGATGGTGAACGAGATGTCGTCGACGGCCTGCACGGCTCCGACCTGCCGCTGGAGGATGATCCCCTGCGTGATCGGGAAGTACATCTTCAAGTTCTGGACTTCGAGCAGCGTCTCGCCGTTCGGGCTGGTGGCGCCGGCGCCCCCCTGCCTCACATCGGTCGCCATCAGGCCTTCCCTCCGGTGACGTCAACCCAGCATGCGATGGTGTGGCCCCGCTCGACCGGCTCGAGCGAGGGGTTCTGCTCGACGCAGCGATCCACCTTGTACGTGCAGCGCGGCACGAACGGGCACCCCTGCGGTGCGTCGACCAGGTCCGGCGGGAGGCCCTCGATCGGGATCAGCTTCTCGCGCCGCGGCTCGTCGATGCGCGGGATCGAGCGCAACAGCCCGAGCGTGTACGGGTGGCGGGGTTTGGCGAACAGCTCCTCGGCCGGCGCCGATTCGACGATGTAGCCGGCGTACATGACGTTGATCTTGTCCGCGATGCCGGCCACGACGCCGAGGTCGTGGGTGATCAGGATCACCGACATGCCGAGATCCTTGCGGAGCTGCTGGATCAGGTCGAGGATCTGGGCCTGGATCGTCACGTCGAGCGCCGTGGTCGGCTCGTCCGCCAGCAGCAGCTTCGGCTCGCAGGAGAGCGCCATGGCGATCATCACCCGCTGGCGCATCCCGCCCGAGAACTGGTGCGGGTAATCGTCGACGCGGCTGCGCGCGGCCGGGATGCCGACCAGCTCGAGCAGCTCGATCGTCCGCTTGCGGGCGGCGTCACGGCTCATCCCCTTGTGCAGCTCGAGCGCCTCGCCGATCTGCCGGCTGACGGTCAGGACCGGGTTCAGCGAGGTCATCGGATCCTGGAAGATCATCGCGATGTCGTTGCCGCGGACCCGCCGGATGCCCTCGTCGCTCAGCTTGAGCAGGTCTTTGCCGTCGAAGAGCACCTCGCCCTCGACGATCCGCCCGGGCGGCGTCGGGATCAAGCGCATGAGCGACATCGCGCTGACGCTCTTGCCGCAGCCGGACTCGCCGACCAGCCCGAGCGCCTCGCCCTCGTTGAGCGTGTACGAGACGCCGTTCACCGCCTTGACGATGCCGTCCGGCGTGTAGAACCACGTCTTGAGGTTGCGTACCTCGAGTAACGGCCTCTTCGCGGTTGTCTCGACTGCCACCCTCAACCCTCCTCTATGAGCGCCCTGACGGAGTCGCCGAGCCTGTGTGAGCCACCCTGGTCCCGTCCTCGCCGGTCCCGTCCGCGCCCTGCACCGCGGTGGCCGCGGCGGGCCACGACCAGCGCAGCACCGGTCGTCGCGCAGCCGTCGCCTCGTCGAGCCTCCCGACCACGCGGTCGTGCGGGGCCGTCCGGATGACGTCCGGATCCTCCGCGGCCTCGCGCGCGATCCGGCGCATGACGTCGACGAAGCGATCGAGCGTGTCCTTGTTCTCCGCCTCGGTCGGCTCCACCATGATCGCCTCTTCGACGATCAGAGGGAAGTACACCGTCGGCGGATGGATCCCGAAGTCGATCAGCCGCTTCGCGATGTCCAGCGTGCGGACCCCCTGCTGGCGCTGCCGCCGGCCGGACGCGACGAACTCGTGCATACAGACCCGGTCGAAGGCGACCTCGTAGACGTCCTGGAGCCGCGTGCGCAGGTAGTTGGCGTTCAACACGGCCGCTTCGCTGATGTCGCGCAGCCCCCGGTCGCCCTGCCGGGCGATGTAAGTGAGCGCGCGGACCATCACGCCGAAGTGGCCCCAGAACGCCTTGAGCTTGCCGATCGACGCCGGTCGGTCCCAGTCGAAGTACAGCTCGCCATCGTCGCGGCGGGCCACGACCGGGGTCGGCAGGTACGGCTCGAGGATGCTCCGCACGGCCACCGGACCACAGCCCGGGCCGCCACCCCCATGCGGCGTCGAGAACGTCTTGTGGGTGTTGATGTGCATGACGTCGAAGCCGAGGTCGGCCGGCTTCACGACGCCAAGGATCGCGTTAAGGTTGGCGCCGTCGCCGTAGACCAGGCCGCCCGCCCGGTGGACCATCTCGGTGACCTCGAGGATCTCCTGCTCGAACAGCCCGAGCGTGTTCGGGTTCGTCAGCATCAGGCCGACCGTCGTCTCGTCCGCCTCCTGCTTGATCCGCTGGAGATCCACGTTGCCGTGGCGGTCGGTCGGGATCGACACCGTCGTGTAGCCGCACATCGCGGCAGTGGCCGGGTTCGTCCCGTGGGCCGAGTCCGGGATCAGCACCTTCGTCCGCTGCGCGTCGCCGCGGGCGCGGTGGTACTGCCGGATCAGGAGCATCCCGCACAGCTCGGCCTGGGCACCGGCCGCCGGCTGGAGCGTTACGGCGTCGAAGCCGGTGATCGCCGCGAGCAGGCGCTCCAGCTCCCACATGACCGCGAGGGCGCCCTGGACCGACGCCTCCGGCTGGTACGGGTGGAGCTGGGCGAAGCCGGGCAGCCGCGCGATGTCCTCGTTCACCTTCGGGTTGTATTTCATCGTGCACGACCCGAGCGGGTAGAAGCCGTGGTCGATCGAGTGGTTCAGCGTCGACAGGTGCGTGAAGTGGCGCACCACGTCCAGCTCGCCCAGCTCCGGGAGCGGCAGCTCGTCGCGCAGCAGGTCAGCCGGCAGGTCGCTCGTGGCGTCGGCGCAGTTCTCCGGCGCGGTGAGCAGGTGGCCGACTCGGCCCGGCCGGCTCAGCTCGGAGAGAAGCGGTTCGGACCGCATGTCGCGGCTCGTCATCGCCGGCCCCCGATCTGGCCAAGCGCCTCGACGAGGCGATCCGCCGCCGCCTGGGTGTTCTTCTCGGTGCAGCAGAAGACCAGGGCGTCCTCGAAGCCCGGATAGTCCCGGCCGAGCGGGTAGCCGCCGATGATGCCCCGCCGCAGCAGCTCGGCCCGCAGCGTGTCGCCGTCGAGCGGGCAGCGGACGGTGAACTCGTTGAAGAAGGGGCCGTCGTTGAGCACCCGGTAGCCGGGTAGTGCGCCGATCTCGCCGGCCAGCGACCGGGCAGCTTTGTGGGAGAGGGCCGCCGCCTGGCGCAGGCCGGCCGGACCGAGCGACGCCAGGTACACCGTCGCGCCGAGCGCCAGCAGCGTCTGGCTGGTGCAGATATTCGAGGTGGCCTTCTCGCGGCGGATGTGCTGCTCGCGGGCCTGGAGCGTCAACACGAAGCCGCGCCGGCCCGCGTGGTCGGTCGTCTGGCCGACGATCCGCCCCGGGAGCTGGCGCAGGTGCTCCTGCTTGCAGGTCATGATCCCGACGCCCGGGCCGCCGAAGTTCAGCGGCAGGCCGAGCGGCTGGCCCTCGCCGACGGCGATGTCCGCGCCCCAGGCGCCCGGCGTCTTCAGCAGGCCGAGCGAGACCGGCTCGGGGACGGCGATCACGACCAGTGCCCCGACCTCGCGGCAGCGGGCGACGAGCGCCCCGAGATCCTGGATCGTGCCGAAGAAGTCCGGCTGCTGGACGATGCAGCAGGCGGTCGTCTCGTCGACCTGCGCCGCGACCGAGTCGAGCGCGAGCGCCTCGCCGCCGAGCGACACGCCGGTCGTCACGAGCTCGACGCCCTTGCCGTCGAGGTAGGCCCCGACGACGGCCCGGTATTCCGGGTGGAGCGAGCCGGCCAGCACCACGCGGTCGCGGCGGGTGATCCGCAGCGCCATCAGCGCCGCCTCGGCGGTCGCCGACGCGCCGTCGTAGACCGACGAGTTGGCGACGTCCATACCGAACAGGTCGCAGACGAGGCTCTGGAACTCGAAGGAGTACTGCAGCGTGCCCTGCGCCATCTCGGGCTGGTACGGCGTGTAGGAGGTGTAGAACTCGGACCGCCCCATGATGTGCGCGACAACGCTGGGGCTGTAGTGGTTGTACGCCCCCGCGCCGACGAAGCACGCCAGTTGCCCGACGTGCTGGTTGCGGCTCGCGAGCGCGGTCATCTTCTGGACCGTCTCGATCTCGGTGAGCGGCGGCGGCACGCCGAGGTCCGGGAAGCGGACGCCGGGCGGGACGTCGGCGAAGAGATCGGCCACGGAATCCACGCCGACCGCGGAGAGCATTGTCTGCCGCTCGTCGGCGGTGAGGGGGACGTACGCCATCGGGATGAGCTGCCTTCTAGGATGGTGGCGAGTGTGGATCGGCGCGGGTCACGAGCCGCCGACGTGCTCGGCGTACTGGTCCGCCGTCATCAGGGTGTCGATCTCGGAGGGGTCGTCGGGGTGCACCTTGATCAGCCAGCCGGTATCGTACGGCGCGTCGTTGACCGACTGCGGGGAGTTGGTGAGCGCCTCGTTGACCTCGATCACGGTGCCGGTCACGGGCGCGAACAGGTCGGATGCCGTCTTCACCGACTCGATCACGCCGAACGGCTTCATCAGCTCGACGCGGTCGCCGACCTTCGGCAGATCCACGTAGACGACGTCGCCGAGCTGGTCCTGGGCGAAGTCGGTGATGCCGACGACGGCCGTGTCGCCGTCGAGCCGCACCCACTCGTGTTCCTTAGTATATCTTCGATCCGCGGGGTCCACGCCTGCTCCTCCCCGCTAGCCGCGCGACGCGCCGGGCGCCGGGCGGCGGCGAGTTCGGTGTTCGTAGAAGGGGAGCGCCACGACGCGGGCCGGGATAACCTTGCCGCGGATCTGGACCGCGATCTCGGTGCCCGGCTCCTTGGCGGCCGGCGGCACATAGGCCATGCCGATCGGCTTGCCCAGTGTCGGGGAGACGTTGCCGCTGGTGACGACGCCGACCTCACGACCGCCGTCGACGACCGGGTAGCCCTGGCGCGGCACGCCGCCGGCCGTCAGCTCGAAGCCGACCAACGCTTGATCCGGGCCGCGCTCGGCGAGCGCACGCAGCGCATCGCGGCCGACGAACTCGCCCTTGTCTAGCTTGACCACCCGGCCGAGGCCGGCCTGGTAGGGAGTGCGCGTCTCGTCGATCTCGTGACCGTAGAGGGCCATGCCCGCCTCGAGCCGGAGCGTGTCGCGCGCCCCGAGCCCGCACGCGACCGGCGTCGCGCCCTCGCGCGGCTCGAGCAGCAGGTCCCAAAGGCGCGGCCCATCGCCCGCCGCGACGATCACCTCGAAGCCGTCCTCGCCGGTGTAGCCGGTGCGGGCCACCAGCGCCGGCGCGCCGCCCACCGTCGTGTCGACGGCGGCGTAGTACCGTAGCTCGTCGAGGTCGGCCGGCGTCAGCGCCTGGAGCAGGCGGGCCGAGTCCGGGCCCTGGAACCCGATCATCGCCGTCTCGAACGTCGCGTCGTGGAGCATGGCGTCGAGCCCGACCGCGGCGCGGCGCCGCTGCTCGGCGATCCAGGTCAGCAGCTTCTCGCGGTTCGAGGCGTTGACCACCAGCAGGATCTGGTCGCCGAGGTTGTACAGGATGATGTCGTCGAGGATGCGCCCGTCCTCGCCGCAGAACAGCGAGTAGTGGGCGCGCCGGGGCGCCAGCTTCGTGATGTCGTTGGTGGTCAGGTACTGGGCGAGGGCCGCCGCGTCCGGCCCGCGCAGGTACAGCCGCCCCATGTGGGACAGGTCGAACACGCCGACCGAGCGGCGCACGGCGTGGTGCTCGGCCAGGATGCCGCCGTACTGGATCGGCATGTCCCAGCCGCCGAAGTCGACTATCCGCGCCTTCGCGGCAACGTGACGGTCATGCAGGGCCGTCCTCAACAGAGCAGCCGCCGGCGCGGGGTTGGTCATCATACCGCGGCATCGTACGGGAAGCGCACCGGAGTGTCAAGCTTAGGCGGCGGACCGCTCGAACCGCTTCCGGGCGGCCTGAAGCTGATCCCGCGCGGCCACCACCCAGCGCAGCAGGACGCGCCGCGCGAGCGGCCCCCGCGCCTGCTCCCAGGCCTTTGCCGCTCGCGCCAGCATCTCCGGGTCGGGCTCCCGGCCGCTGTACGCGCCACGCACGTAGCAGTCGGCGATCGGGCGGACCATGCCGCGCGTGCCCGGGTAGCGCGTCTCCAACCAGTCGGCGTACTCGTACGGCGTCTGCGACGGCTTGCCGCCGAGCCCAGCCCAGGTAGCGAGCCGCCGGAACTGCCCGTACCACTGGGCGTGCCAGGGCAGGCTCCGCAGGCCCCGCTTGAACAGCGCGACGAGGGCAAACCAGCTGATCCCGACCGCGACGAGGATCGCGACGAGCACGCCGAGGGCGACGACCCACGCCTCATCCCGCCGCGCCGGCAGGGCCGGCGCGTGCTCGCCGTACCCGTCCAGGTACGCGTCCTCGAGGTAGAAGTCCTCCGACCCGCCGGCGTAACCGTCGACGATGCCACTGAGGTCCGTGATGGTGGCGGTCGTCTCGGCCGGGCGGAACGGCAGGGCCCGCAGATTGCTCGGCTCGAAATTGATCCAGCCGAGGCGCGGGAAGAAGGCCTCGACCCAGGCGTGGGCGTCGCTCTCGTAGGCGATGTAGGCGGCCTCGTTCTCGTCGAAGGTGCCGGGTGCGAAGCCGGTCACCACCCGGGACGGGATGCCGAGCGTGCGCAGCATGACGACCATGGCCGTGGCGTACGAATCGGCGTAGCCGGTCCGCTGATCGAAGAGCGTGTAGTCGACCCAGTCTCGATCCGCCGGGGGCGGCGCCACGTGGGTCTCGTACGTCAGGTTGCGCAGGTACGCCTCGATCGCGAGCGCCTTGTCGTACGCCGTCGGGCCGCCGGCCGTCACCTCCGCGGCCACCGTCCGCACTCGGTCCGGCAAGGTGTCCGGGAGCTGCAGGTACTTCTCGATGCCGGGCGGATAGTCAGACCCCGCGGCGCGGAGCTGCGCCTCGGACGCCACGGACGTCAGCGACACGACCGTGTACTGCTGGCCGCGCTGGAGCATCTGGGCCAGGCGGACCACCGCCGGGTCCGCCTGCTGGTCGCGCCACTCCACGAGCGTCGGTACGGAGACGCGGACCGGCGCGTCGGCGGCGAACACCAGGTTCGACTGGGGCGCGAGGACGGTGATCGTCTGCACCAGCTCCTCCCGGGCCTCGCCGGCCTCGAACGGGAGCGGGAGCGACTGGTCGGCCTCGAACCGATCGCCGTGGACGTCGCCCGCCACCATGCCCTGCCCGGTATAGGTGGCATACGTCATCGTGCGCCAGTAGCGGCTGAGCGGCGACTCGATCTTGAGCACCGGCTGGGTGCCCAGCTCGAATCCTTCACGCGGCTGCATCGTGCTGCCGAAAGCGAGGCCGACCACGACGACCGGCGGCCCCTGCACGCCGCCGAACAGCCGGTCGACGTGGGCCTGGCCGCGCTGCCACGAATCCAGGACCCGGGCCCAGATCGGCCCCAGGAGCGACGATGGCTGCTCGGCCGGGCCCTGGCGGGCCAGGCCCATCACCAGCACGATCGCCACCGCGCTGGTCAGCACGACGTTGCGGACGACCTGCCCCTGGACCTCAAGGCCGGAACGGGCCCAGAACGCCTGACGCCGCAGCAGCTCCAGCCGGACGATGAGCAGCAGGCCGGCGAACAGCAGGATGAAGAAGTGGTAGTTCAGCGTCGCGTAGCTGTACGAGAGGTGGAGCAGGCAGAGGGCGCCGTTCAGCGCGACGGCCCAGCCGCCCCGGCCGAGCGCGAAGACCAGCCAGCTACTCCCGTACGCGAGCAGCCAGGCCAGCGCCGCCATGAACAGCGCGAACATGACGTTGTCGCGGCTATTGCCGCCGGTGACCGCCGTGTAGAGCCACAGGTGGACATGCCAGACCAGCTCGGCGAGCTTGCCCTCCCAGCTGGTCGCCGTCATGCGGTTCCCGAACAGCAGCACGATCGCTTCGATACCCAGCAGCAGCGCCGCGGCGTGGGCGACCCACCGCTTCAGCCCGCTCTTCGCGGCGGCGAGCCCAACCAGCACCCCGAGCATCGCCAGCGGGACGAGCGCGTCCAGGTGCTCGGCCCAGGCAGCCTCCTCGATCGAGTGCACCACCGACCAGACGACGATGGCGAGCAGCAGGACGGACAGCCATCCTTCGCGCGGTCCCCAACGGAGCTCTGCTTGCACGGTACGGTCCCCCGATCGAGTCGAAAAACGCCCGGTGTATCGTCCTAAACCGCGGTGGCCGCGGCCCCGATGACCGGGCTCGCCAGCGCCTCCCGCAGCGCATCTCCTCGCTTCACGATGTAGGTCGGGACGCGGGCCGCCGCCAGCGCCCCCAGGACATTGCTCGTATCGACCGGCTGGGGCGTCGGGCCGGCCGTTCGGACGGTCGTGCCGGACACTCGAACGGTGCTAACGGTCGTTCGCATGAACGAGCCGGCATCCAGGAAGACGGCCGAGGCGTTGACGCCGCGCGTGCTCAGGTGTCGCAGCTCGCGCGCCCAGCCCGGCTGGGTCGAGCCGGTGACGACGACGAGCACGTCCGTGCGCCCGAACCGCTGCTGCTCGGCCGCGAGCAGGACGTCGAGCGACGGGCCGGCCACCGGCCGAACGAACGCCAGGAGCTCCAGGATCTTGAGCAGTTGTCGCATCTCGCGGTCCGGGGTCAGCACCTGACCCTGACAGACGAAACCTACCGCTCGCCCCTCGTCGAGGAGGTACTTCGCCAGCGAGGCGCACGCCGTCACGGCATACTCTTCGACCGACTCCAGCCCTGTCCCGGCCATCGTCTCCCGGTCGAGGTCCAGGACGAGCCAGACGTCGGCGAACGGGTCGAGCTCGAACTCCTTGACCATGAGCTGGCGCTGGCGGGCCGTGCTCCGCCAGTGGATCCGGTTGAACGTGTCGCCCGGTCTGTACTCCCGGACGCCGGAGACGTTCGTCGTCGTGAACTGGACCCGCTCGCCCTGGAGCGCCCCACCGGACAGCGCGCCGGGCAGCCGGCCGAACCTGGGCAGGTCGATCGCAACCGGGTAGACGACCAGCGTGCTGGCCCCGTCGATCTGGCGGCGCTGTCGGAACAGGCCGAAGGGATCGCCGCTCTCGGCGAACACCGGGCCGAGCTGAAAGACGCCGCGCTGGCGACAGAGGGTGTGGACCGGGCGGACGAACCGACCGTACGGGCCGAGCGAGACGACGAACGAGGCCGTATGCTCGGGGTGTCGGCCTTGATCTTCGATCTCCAGCCAGAGCTTCGGGATCCACGACCGGTTCTCGACGACCACCTGCTCGTCGAAGTAGGAGCCGACCTCGGTCCGCAGCCCGCGGGCCCGCCGCTCGAAGTACAGGTTCCGCAAGCCGACCAGCGCCAGGAAATAGGCGACGACGAGCAGGAAGAGCAGCAGCCAGGCGACGTAGAACATCAGCCACCAGCCGCCGGCGAGCGCCACGAGCGCGGTCAGGACGAAGAGGGCGACGAGCCCGACCGGGCGGCGCATCCCCTCGTCCTCGACGAGTCGTGTGCGAAACGCGGCGATGGCGGCTTTCATGCTGGTACTCGGAGGGTACACGAAACAGCGCGCCTTCTGTCACACCGCCTCGTGAGCGAAGTCCGACTATGGTACATGCCGGGGCCGCCAGGTAGTTCCTTACGGGTCGGCCACGGGCAGCCCGTCGTTGGTCAGTACAGCGCGACGCGGGAGAGGACAGGAGTCCTTTCTACGTCTCTGTCATCCTGAGCGCAGCGAAGGATCTCTGCACGGAGCACGACAGCGCCGCCGTCGAGTCGCCGGCCTAATCAGCCAGGCCTCTGCCGCGCCGGGCCGGGCTGCGCAGAGATCCTTCGCTGCGCTCATGATGACAGACCTGGGACAATCGGCACCACAGCCGCGTCGCGACCACACCCCGAGACTTACGCCGGCACGCGACTGCCCGGCACGGCCAGCGTCGCGGCGACGTCGTCGACGATCGTCCGGCCGCTGACGTCCTTCACCCGGGCCGAGGGCTGGACGATCACTCGGTGCGCGAAGACCGGACCGGCCAGCGTCTTGACATCATCCGGCGTCACGAACTCCCGGCCGCGCAGCAAGGCGAGCGCCTGGGCGGCACGGACGAGCGAGAGCGAGGCGCGGGGACTGGCGCCCACGTACACGTCCGGATGTCGGCGCGTCGCGTTCGCCAGGTCGACGACGTAGCGGCGGATCTGCTCGTCGACGAACACCTCGCGGACGGCCCGCTGCACGTCGAGCAGCTCTTCGGCGTTGGTCACGGTCGCCAGCGACTCGACCGGGTGGGCGCGCTGCTGGCGCTCGAGGATGTCGATCTCGTGCTCGCGGCGAGGATAGCCGACGTGGATCCGGAGCATGAATCGGTCGAGCTGGGACTCGGGCAGCGGGAATGTGCCCTCGTACTCGATCGGGTTCTGGGTCGCGAGGACCATGAACGGACTCGGCAAGTCGTGGGTCACGCCGTCAACCGTGATCTGCTGCTCCTCCATCGACTCGAGGAGGGCCGCCTGGGTCTTCGGCGTCGCCCGATTGATCTCGTCCGCCAGCACGATCTGGGCGACGACCGGCCCGGGCCGGAACTCG
>JALYGH010000126.1 GCA_030777205.1 Chloroflexota bacterium | reverse complement strand
AGCGAGTTCTCGGGCCGCCCGGGAGGGGATATGGCGACGGTCAACTCGGTCCTCGGGCCGCTCGATACGGCCGACCTCGGCTTCACGCTGACCCACGAGCACGTCGTGACCTCCTCGGCCGGCATCCTCCAGACCTATCCGGAGCTGTACGGCGACTTCGACCGCTTCAGGGAACAGGCCGCCGCGACGCTGACCGAGGCGCGCGAGGGCGGCGTGCGGACGATCATCGACCTGACCACGCTCGACCTCGGCCGCGACATCCGCCTGCTGGCCCACCTCTCGCGGCGTACCGAGGTCAACATCATCGCCGCGACCGGCATCTGGCGCGACATCCCGCGCGCCCTCTGGAACCGGACACCGGACGAGGTCGCCGCCCTATTTGCGCGGGAGATCGAGCAGGGGATCGAAGGGACCGGGATCAAGGCCGGCATCATCAAGGTGGCGAACGACGCCGAGGGCGTCACGCGCGAGGGCGAGATCATCCTCCGGGCGGCGGCGCGGGCCGCCACGCGGACCGGGGTCCGCATCTCGACCCACACCTACGCCCCGCACCGCGTCGGCGAGCAGCAGGTCGCCATCTTCGAGGACGAGGGGTTCGACCTGAACCGCGTCTACATCGGCCACAGCAATGACACGACCGACCTCGACTACCTGCTCGGCCTGGTCCGCAGGGGCGTCTGGCTCGGCCTGGACCGCCACCAGACCAGCGCCCCGATCGGCCCGGACTGGGAGGGGCGGGCCGAGACGCTGGCGGCGCTGATCAAGGCCGGCGTCGGCGACCGGCTGATGGTCTCGCACGACTGGTCGGTGCTCGGGGTCAGCCGCACCTCCGACCCGCTCGCCAGCCGCGCCTACAACCCGGACGGCTGGCTGTTCGCTACCCGCAAGCTGTCCCCGCGCCTCCGCGAGCTGGGCATCAGCCAGGAGCAGATCGACCTGCTCAACAACGACAACCCGCGTCGCTTCCTCGGCGGCTGATCGGCCGTGCTAGAAGGCGCCAAGGATACCGGAGTGGCCGCCGGCTCACCGGCCGGGCACCGGCTGCGGCACCCCCTGGCCGCGCGTCCGCTGCCCGAACAGCTCGATCAGCCGCTGGGTGACGGCGCCAGGGCGACCACTGCCGACGTCCGCGCCGTCGAGGGTGACAATCGGGGTAATCTCGGAGCTGGTGCCGGTCACGAAAATCTCGTCGGCCCGCCGGAGCTGTTCGACGCGGAACGGCAGCTCCTGAACGTCGATGCCGTCCTGGCGGGCCAGCTCCAACACCACCTCGCGGGTGATGCCCCAGAGGATGTAGTTCGTGCGCGGCGCGGTCAGCAGCGTCGAGCCGAACACGGCGAAGACGTTGCAGGAGGCGCAGTCGGTCACGTAGCCGTCGCGGACGAAGATCGCCTCGAACGCGCCGACATCGACGGCGGCCTGCTTCGCCAGGACGTTCGCCGTTAGCCCCACGACCTTTACATCGCAGCGTCCCCAGCGGTCGTCGGGCAGGGTGATCGCCGCGGCGCCGTCGCGGACGAGCTCGGGCGGGGGCGCGAGCGCCGGCCGGACCGCGACGTAGGTTGTCGGCTTGATGGTGGCGATCGGAAAGGCGTGGGTGCGCGGGGCGACGCCGCGTGTGACCTGGATGTAGATCGTCGCGTCGGCCAGGCCGTTGCGGTCGATCAGCTCGGCGCCGACGCGGCCGATCTCGTCGGCCGGCGGGTCGAGCGCCAGGCGCAGCTCGCGGGCGCTCCGCTCCAGCCGGCGCAGGTGCCGGTCGAGCTCGAAGGGGCGACCGCCGTAGACGCGGATGACCTCGTAGATGCCGTCGGCGAGCAGGAAGCCGCGGTCGTTGACGTGGACCCGCGCGTCGCGCTCGTCGAGGATCTCGCCGTTCAAGTACACGAGCTGCTGCACCGTCTCCTCCCGAGGCCGATCCTGGCGCCGGCCGCCCAGGCGCGAGCGCACCACGCGCCTTGCCCATTGTGACGAGCGCGCCGCGGCCGGCGCCAGCGAGGCCCCCAGCCCCCGATTCTGGGGGTTCACGGACCCCGCCTGCCCGGCGCCCCCGGCCCCCAACGTGTGCCGGGCTTACCGCCCAAAGTTGGGGGGACGGGAGGCCTTCTGGGCCGATGGGCCGCCGGCTGCAGGGGCGCTCCCGGGCGTAGCCCGGGCGACCAGGTCGATCGCCGCCTCCATGGCGGCGGCGGCCGGCGTGGGGTGCTCGTGGCGCCGCTGCGCGAGGCCGACCGCCCGCACGATCATCGGGCGGGCAATCGACACGACGTGGAGCTGACCCAGTCGCGCCTCGTTGGCGACGACCGCCGGCGGCAGCACCGAGAGGCCGAGCCCGCGCTGGACGAGCTGCTTGATCGGACCGAGCCCGCTCAGCTCGACGGCGACCCGGAGCTGGAACCCGGCCTCGGTGCAGGCGGCCTCCAGGAGCGCCCGGACGCCGTGCCGCCGATACGGCAGGATCCACGGCTCGTCCGCCAGGTCGGCCAGTTCGACGACGGACTGCCCGGCCAGCCGGTGCTCCGGCCCGACCACCACCGCTAGCCGCTCCTCAAACAGCGAGCGGACCGTCAGCCCCTCGTCCTCGACCGGCAACGAGACGAGTGCCAGGTCGAGCCGACCGTCGTGCAAGTACTCGACCAGCCGGTCGGTCATGTCTTCGATCACCTGGATCTGGACGAGCGGGTGCTGGCGACGGTACAGCTCCAGCAATTCCGGTAGCAGCGAGACGACGGCGGAAGGCGTCAGGCCGACGGCGACGCGCCCGCCGCGCAGCTCGCGGAGGCCGCCGAGGACCTGGGACGCCCGTCCGACCTCGCCGAGGACGCGGCGGGCATACGGCAGGAGCGCCTCGCCGGCCTCGGTCAGGCGGACGCCGCGCGGGCCCCGGTGAAAGAGGCGTAGGCCGACCTCGCGCTCGAGCAGGGCGATCTGCTGGCTGACGGCCGGCTGGACGAGGTGGAGCGCCTCGGCGGCCCGGGACATGCTGCCGAGGTCGGCGACGCGCTCGAAGCAGGTGAGCTGGCGGAGGTCCATCGGGAACGGGCGAGCTGGCCAACGGGCGAGTCGCTGACTGGTGCGCGGGCCGACGACCCGGCCCAGCCTGCCCCTCGATGATACGAGACCGGCAGAGCGCGGCGAACGTTGGGCACCGAGCGGCCCGGTCATCAACTGTCGGAGCCGGACCATTGCGCCCACCCGGCGCCGTCCGGGGCGGCCATCACGGTCGGTGATCGCTCGCGAAGCGAAGCCCTGTTGGACGAATGGCTCCGACGCGCGTACGATCGAGCGAGAGCACGACACAGGGGGCGAAGGATGGCGCGGTCGATCGACGCGGGCGCCGGACCTGGCGGGGGCACCAAGCGGGCCGCTCCCGCGCGGCTGACGGGCTGGACCGGCTACCCGTGGGTCGTGCTGGCCGCCAGCCTGCTCGTCCAGACCGCCGCCTCGTTCGGCAACCAGGCGATCTCGCCACTCGCCCCGTTCCTCGTCGAAGACCTCGGCCTCGAAAAGCGGGAGATCGGCCTGCTGGTGACTGCCACCTACGTCGGCGCCGCCGGCATCCTGGTCCTCGCCGGCAGCTTGAGCGACCGATTCGGCGTCCGCTCGCTGTTCCTGCTCGGCATGGTGCTGGCCGGCGTCCCGCTCGG
Organism: Chloroflexota bacterium; assembly: GCA_030777205.1. GTDB lineage: Bacteria > Chloroflexota > UBA6077 > UBA6077 > JACCZL01 > JALYGH01. Next base: position 1,858 of record JALYGH010000126.1, on the reverse strand, counting down.
CCTCGCGTCGCTCGCGCCCGGCTACGCCTGGCTGCTCCTGCCGATGGCGCTGTACGGGATCGGCAATGCCTTCGCGCTGCCGCCGACGACCCGCGCCATCGTCGAGTGGTTCCCGACCCGCCGGCGCGGTCTGGCGATGGGCATCAAGCAGACCGGCGTGGCGCTGGCCGGCACGATCTGCGGGCTGGCGGTCCCGACCCTCGGCCAGGCGTTCGGCTGGCGAGGCGTGCTGCTCATCCTGGGAGTGGTGACCGTCGGCTCGGGCCTGCTCGCCTGGCTGGCATACCGCGACCGCGTCGCCGAGCCGACCGCCTCCACCGGGCCACGCCCGAGCTTCCGGACCGTCATGCGCGACCGCAGCTTGCTGCTGCTCGGTGGGGTCACGTTCCTGTACGCCGGCGTCCAGCTTTCGCTCGTCGGTTTCCTCGTGCTCTTCCTCACGGAGCGCGCCGGGCTCGGGCTGGCCGAGGCGGGCGCGCTGCTAGCGCTGGCCCAGGCCGGCGGTGTGGTCGGGCGGATCGGCTGGGGTGTCGTCAGCGATACCCTCTTCGGCGGGCGGCGCAAAATCGTCATCGGCTTCATCGGGGTGCTGGCCGCCGCCAGCCTAGTCGTGCTGGCCCTGACGGGCCCGGAGACGCCGCGCGCCCTGCTGGTCGTGACGCTGGCCGTCGCCGGGGTCTCGGCGATCGGCTGGAACGGCATCACCATGACGTTCGTGGCCGAGCTGGCCGGGCGGCAGCTCTCGGCGACGGCGGCCGGCATGAGCCTGACGGCGAGCTACCTCGGGATCATGGTCTGCCCGCCGATCTTTGGCCTGCTGGTCGACCTGACCGGCGCTTACACGACGGCGTTCGTGGCGGGCGCGATCGGCTCGCTGCTGGCGCTCGGGCTGCTCTGGCAGATACGTCCGCCGTCCCGCGCGACCACCTGAGAAACTGACGCGGCGCCCGCGCACGCTGTCCCCCGGTGCACCACTGTCTACGGTCAATGGTCGGTAGGAGGTCGATCACCTCGTCCTGCCGTTGCTGGTAAAGGGCGTGCGGCGCACGTATGGTCAGACGGCCTTACCCCGACGGCGTAGCCGACGGGGAATCTCGGCCGGCGTCGAGGAAGCCGCGCTCGCGGAGGCGGGCGAGTGCCGCGCGCCGGTTCTCCTCAATCAGCGGTCCATCGACGAGCCCGTTGAAGCCGTGGACCTCGCGGCGTCCGGCGTACTCGACCAGCCGTACCTCGCGCTCCTCGCCCGGCTCCCAGCGCACCTGTCCGCCGGCCGGGATATCCAGATGCATCCCGAAGGCGGCCCCCCGGTCGAAGAGGAGGCGGCGGTTCGCCTCGAAGAAGTGGTAGTGCGAGCCGACGTGGACGGGCCAGACCGACGTATTCTTGACCCGGACGGTGGCCGTCCGCCGACCGACGTTCGCCAGGATCGGCGCGTTGGCCAGGATCAGCTCGCCGGGGATGATGCGGTCGCCGGGCATTGGTGCCCCCCTACTTGATCGGCTGGTGGAGCGTGACGAGCTTCGAGCCATCCGGGAACAGCGCGTCGAGCTGGAGGATCGGGATCATCTCCGGCACTCCGTCCATGACCTCGGCGCGGTCGAGGACCCGCCCGCCGTAGTCGACCACTTCGGCGTATGGGCGACCGGCCCGCGCCTCCTCCAGCACCTCGTCGCAGATTAGTGCGACCGCTTCCGGATGGTTCAGCTTGATGCCGCGCGCCCGGCGCTTGCGGGCCAGCTCGGCCATCGTGAAGATCGTCAGGCGGTCCTGCTCCCGGGGCGTCAGCTTCATCGTCGCTCCGGCCTCCCGATTGATGAGGTCAGATTGGCGCCTGTCGTCCCTGGCGCTAGATCAGCAG
>JALYGH010000125.1 GCA_030777205.1 Chloroflexota bacterium | reverse complement strand
CTCCTACCCTCACCCCCCATCAAGGCGCTCCGATGCAATTGATCGCCCTCGGTCTCGATTATCGACAGGCCGACCTCGCCCTGCGCGAGCGGCTCGCCATCCCCGCGTCCGATCTGCCGGCCGCCCTCGCACGTCTGCGCGAGCACGCCGCCGAGGGCGCGCTCCTCGCGACGTGCAACCGCACCGAGCTGTACCTGATCGCCGACACGGCCGCGGCCGGGCACGCGGCCGGTCTCCACTGCCTCGCCGACCTGGCGTCCCTGCCGGTCGACGAGCTGGCCCCGCTGATCGTCGCCTATCGCCAGGAGGAGGCGGTCCGCCACCTCTGTCGCGTCGCCGCCGGACTTGAGTCGATGGTCCTCGGCGAGCACGAGATCCTGGGCCAGGTGCGCGCGGCGCTCGAGGCGGCCGAGGCCGCGGGGACGGCCGGCGTGGCGATGCGGCGACTGTTCCAGCAGGCGCTCGCGGTTGGCGGGCGCGTGCGCGCCGAGACCGGCATCGCCCGCCAGGCCCTGTCCACCAGCACGGTCGGCGTTCGGCTCGCCGAGCGGGCGCTCGGCGGGCTGGCGGGACGGACCGCGCTCGTGATCGGGACCGGCAAGATGTGCGTCGCGGCGGCCCGAGCGCTGGTGGATGCCGACGTCGCCCTGCTGGTCGTCGGTCGGAGATCCGAGCGGGCCCATGCCCTTGCCGACGCGCTCGGCGGCGAAGGTTTGGGGCTGGACCGTCTGGTCGATGGGCTGGCCCGGGCCGACCTCGTCATATCGGCGACCTCGGCGCCGGACCTCGTCGTGCGCGAGTCGGACGTGCGCGCGGCCCTCGCCCGGCGTCCGGCGCGGCGTCTCGTCCTGGTCGACCTGGCCGTCCCGCGCGACGTCGATTCGACGGTGGGGTCGCTACCGAGCTGCACGCTGTACGATGTCGACGACCTCGCGGCGGCTCGCGAGGCCGGCCTCGCCGCGCGCCAGCTTGAGGCGCCGAAGGTGGAGGCGGCGATCGAGGACGCGGTCGCGCGCTTCGCGACCTGGTGGGGTGGGCGCGCGGTCGCGCCGGTTGTCGCCGAGCTGGTAGTGCATGCCGAGCGCATCCGACGCGCCGAGGTCGAGCGCGTCCTCGGCCGGCTCGGCCCGCTGACCGAGCGCGAGCGCGCCGTGGCCGAGGCGGCCGTCGAGGCGACGACAACTGCCCTCGTCGGCAAGCTGCTGCACGAGCCGATCGTGCGGCTGAAACGGCGCGGCGGCCAGCACGACGCTGCCGTGTACGCCCACGCCGTCCGCGAGCTGTTCGCCCTGGCGCACCCGACGGCCGACAAGGAGCCGACGCCGGACGGCGAGACGGCACCGTGACGGCGACCGCCCGTCGAATGTTCCTCGACCGCCGTCTCAAGTAGTCCCGAACGATCCTGACCGAGCCCCCGAACCGGAGCCTGAGCCGATGAGCGCCTTCCCCCAGGTCCGCCCGCGTCGCCTGCGCCGCACCGAGACGCTGCGCGCGATGGTCCGCGAAACGAGCCTCGCGCCGCGCGACTTCATCTACCCCTACTTCGTCACGCGTGGGCGGGGCGTTCGCGACGAGGTCGGCTCGATGCCCGGCGTCCACCAGCTCTCGGTCGACGAGCTGGTGCGCGACGTCCGCACCCTGCCCGACCTGGGCATCCCGGCCGTCCTGCTCTTCGGACTGCCTGCGGCCAAGGATGCCCGCGGCCGCGAGGCGTACGCCGCCGACGGCATCATCCAGCAGGCCGTGCGGGCGATCAAGGACGCCTTGCCCGAGACCCTCGTCGTGACCGACGTCTGCCTCTGCGAGTACACCGACCACGGCCATTGCGGCGTCGTCGAGGGCGGCGTCGTGCTGAACGACCCGACGCTCGAGCTGCTGGCCCGGATGGCGGTGTCCCACGCCGAGGCCGGGGCGGACATCGTGGCACCCTCGGACATGATGGACGGCCGCGTCGGCGTGATCCGCCGGGCGCTCGACGAGCAGGGCCACGCCGACGCGGCGATCATGGCCTACTCGGCCAAGTTCGCCTCGGCGTTCTACGGGCCGTTCCGCGAGGCCGCCGACTCGGCGCCCCAGTTCGGCGACCGCCGCGCCTACCAGATGGACCCGGCCAACGGCCGCGAGGCGATGCGCGAGATCGACCTGGACGTCGGCGAGGGCGCCGACATGGTGATGGTCAAGCCGGCGCTCGCCTACCTCGACCTGATCCGCCGCGCCCGCGAGCGGGTCGACGTGCCGCTCGTCGCCTACAACGTCAGCGGCGAGTACGCCATGGTCAAGGCGGCCGCCCGCAACGGCTGGATCGACGAGCGGCGCGTCACGCTCGAGGTCCTGACCGGCATCAAGCGGGCCGGTGCCGACCTGATCATCAGCTACCACGCTAAAGAGGTGAGCGAATGGCTACGCCAGTGAGCCGGCCGGCCGGCAGCGCCGAGACGTCGGAGCCCCGGCCGCGGTCGGCCAACCTGTACGCGCGCGCCGTGCGGGCGATCCCCGGCGGGGTGAACAGCCCGGTCCGGGCGTTCAGGGCGGTCGGGGGCGGCCCGGTCTTCATCCGCCGCGGGGCCGGCGCGACCGTCGAGGACGTCGACGGCAACCGCTACCTCGACTACCTCGGCTCCTGGGGACCGTTGATCCTCGGCCACGCCCACCCGAAGGTCGTCGAGGCGATCCGCGACGCAGCCGCCGAGGGGACGAGCTTCGGCGCGCCGACCGAGCGCGAGGTGGTGCTCGCCGAGCGGATCACGGCGGCGCTGCCGGCGGTAGAGCAAGTGCGCCTGGTCAGCTCCGGCACCGAGGCGTGCATGAGCGCCATCCGCCTGGCCCGCGCGCACACCGGACGGTCGAAGATCCTGAAGTTCGACGGCTGCTACCACGGCCACGCCGACGGCCTGCTGGTCGCGGCCGGCTCGGGCGCGCTCACGCTCGGGACGCCGGACAGCCCGGGCGTGCCCGAAGGGATGGCGCGCGAGACGCTCAGCGCGCGCTTCAACGACCTGGAGGGCGTGCGGGCCGCGTTCGACGCCTACGGCGACGAGGTCGCGGCGATCATCGTCGAGCCGGTCGCGGCCAACATGGGCGTCGTCCCGCCGGCGCCGGGCTTCCTGGAGGGCCTGCGCGAGGTCACTACCCGACACGGCGCCCTGCTGATCTTCGACGAGGTCGTGACCGGCTTCCGCGTCGGCTACGGCGGGGCGCAGGGCTTGTACGGGATCGCGCCCGACCTGACCACGCTCGGCAAGATCGTCGGCGGCGGGCTCCCGCTCGGGGCGTACGGCGGGCGCCGCGAGATCATGGAGCAGCTCGC
>JALYGH010000124.1 GCA_030777205.1 Chloroflexota bacterium | reverse complement strand
CGCCGGCGGGCGGGTGACCGGCGTGCGGACCCCACGCGGTACGATCGCCTGCCACGACGCGGTCGTCGCCGCCGGGCCGATCAGCGGCGTCGTCGCGCGGCTGGCCGGCCTCGACCTCGACCTGCGCCCGCGCCGGCGGATGAAGCTGGTCATCCCGGACTTGCCGGACGTGCCGCCGGATGCGCCGATGACGATCGACGAGGACACGGTCGCCCACTGGCGGCCGGCGCTCGGCGGCGCCTACGCCCTCTTCACCGACCCGGCCGCGCCGGTCGCCGAACCGCTCGAGGACGTGCCCGCCAGCACCGGCTTCGCGTTCGAGCTGCTCGACCCCTCGTCGCCGCGGGCGCTGGCGCGGATCAGCCCGTTCTGGGCGCGGGTCTGGGAGCGCGGCGGCCCGGACTGGGTCGTCCAGGCCGGCCAATACGAGTACACGCCGGACCACCGCCCCTACCTCGGGCCGAGCCCGATCGAGGGGTTGCACCTGAACTGCGGCTACAGCGGCCACGGGATCATGGCGAGCGCCGGCGGCAGCCGAATCGTTGTCGACCTGATGACCGGGCGGATGGCCCGGGCGGACAACCCGTTCCGCATCGACCGCCCGATCGTCGAACGCCCGCTCGACATCCTGTAGCACGGCCAGTTCTATTCCCCAGGAGCCTCGGCTACGCTGAGGGGCGCGCTGCATCTAGCATCTAGAGACGCTCGATCGCGTCCCCCGTGGTGGGCCGGCTTGTCGGCCGACTCGAAGTCCTGGATAGGGGAGATACCGAATGCACGCCCGCACGTCCGGTCCCGCCATCCTCCCGATCTCGCTCGCCCCGCTCGGGTTCCAGATGGTCTACGTGATCCGGCAGGGGCAGCGAGCGGTGCTGGTCGACACCGGTAACCCCGGCCACGGCGCCGCGATCGTGGGTTTTCCCGCGAGATCGACTTCGGCCTCGACGGCCGGGCGTAGGCACGCCGAGGGCCGGGCGGCAGCGGAGCAGTCCGGCAGCTACGGGCTTCCCGGGCGGCCGGTCTGCGGGCCTACAGCCGGTACCGTTCGATCACCGCCGGATTGAGCTCCACACCAAGGCCGGGCTTGACCGGCAGGGATACCGTCCCGTCCCGTCCGACCTGGGGCATGCCGAGCAGCAGGTCGGTCATCAGCGGGCTGGGGTACTGGCAATATTCGAGCAGGCCGCCGTTCTCGATCCCCCCGAGCAGGTGGAGGTTGGCGACCGTCGAGAGGGCGCTGGCGAACGCGTGCGGCGTCACCGGCAGGTGGTGGGCGGCGGCGTAGGCGGCGATCTTCCGCGTGCCGGTGAAGCCGCCGGTCCGGATCACGTCCGGCTGGACCACGTCGACCGCGCGCCGGTCGATCAATTGGCGGAACCCGGTGAGCGACAGCTCGCTCTCGTAGCCAGCGATCGGGAGGTCCAGCGCAGCCGCCAGAGCGGCGCTGCCGTCCACGTCGTCGGTGGTGATCGGCTCCTCCAGGAAGTGCACGTCGAGCTCCTCCAGCTTGCGCCCCATCTTGAGCGCCGTCGGCACGTCCCAGCAGCGGTTGACGTCCACCATCAGCAACCGGTCCGGTCCGATCGCCGCGCGGACGGCCCGGACGCGGTCCAGGTCCTCGGCCAGGCCGGTGCGGCAGATGCCCGCGCCGGCCAGCAGGTCGTGCGGCAGCCGGCCGATCTTCATCTTGACCGCCCCGAAGCCTCGCTCGACGTAGCCGGCCATCTCGCGGGCCAGGTCGTCCGTCGTCTTCCCCTCGGCGTAGAAGCCGCCGCTGGCGTAGGTCCGGATTCGGTCTCGGTACCCGCCCAAGAGCTGGAAGACCGGACGACCGGTCGCCTTGCCCAAGAGGTCCCAGAGAGCGATGTCGACGCCGCTGATCGCGGCCATGACCGGGCCACGCCGCGCTTTCTGGAACAGGCGGCGGTACATCATGTCGTAGAGCCGTTCGATGTAGGCCGGATCCTGGCCCACGAGCATCGGCTTGAGGTCGGTGTCGACGATCGTCGCGACGACCGCCGCGTTGCCCAGCCAGTCCGCCTCGGCAATCCCGGTCAGCCCCGCGTCCGTGTCGACCTGGACGAGGACTGAGGCGCGCAGCCCCTGTCCCAGGATGCTGACCGCGTCCATCCAGACCGGGCCGTCGCTCTGCAGCAGCGTCACCCGAATGTCGTTGATCCTCACCGTTCCTGCACCTCTCTCCAGCGCGGCGCATCTCCCGCCGGTCGCGCCTGGGCATTATCCCCTGACCGCGGCATGGTTGGACGCCGTCCCGACCGTCTTGATCGGCGGGGTCTGGAAGGTAGTCGTCGCGCTGCTTTGGATGTAACTGTGCCCGGCGTTGCCCCAGGTTGGCGCGCTGGAGGGGTGAGTTCGATCCGGGGGACGGCCGTGAGGAGCAGGACCAAGGGGCGGGCCGCCCGAGCGCCATCAGTGGGATGCGGTAGACGTCCCTACCGGTCGGGCGCGACTATAATCCGCGGAGCCGCCGTTTAGGGCGTAGGAGGGTGAAGCCGCGCTCGGCGGACGGCACGCCCGGGCGAAGCGCGGCCGGCACGAGCGCGGGAGGGGCAGACGTATGGCGCGGATTCCGTCTTTGACGCGGGATGGCCTGGACCCGGATGCCCAGGCGGTGTGGGATCAAGTCGTCGGTAGCCGGGGCAGCGTCCGCGGCCCGATGGCCCTGCTGATGCACCATCCGGCGCTCGCCGGGCACGTCGCGGAGCTCGGGTCGCAGCTTCGCTTCCGCGGCGTGCTCGGGGGAGCGGACCGCGAGCTGGCCATCCTGGCGGCCGGTCGCGAGGTCGAAGCGGTATACGAGTGGGCGGCCCACGAGCCTCTCGGGCTCCAGGAGGGCGTGCGCCCGGAAGCGATCGAGATCCTCCGGCACCAGCGGCCGACAGCGGAGCTGCTGCCGCGCGAGGCGCTGATCGTCGACACCGTCCGGGCGCTGTACCGCGACCACCGAATCTCGGACGAGCTGTACGCGCGCGCCGAGGCCGAGCTCGGCCGGCAGGCGCTGGTCGAGCTCGTTGTGCTGGCCGGCTACTACGGCCTGATCGGGTTCGTCTTGAACGCCTTCGAGGCGGAGCTCCCGGCGGGCGCGACTCCGGCGTTTGAGCGCTGAGCGGCCGGGGAACACAGCACCCAATCGTCGGTCACGCCACGAGTTCCTTGCGCGGCCGGCGGAGCGTCCCGCCCGAGCACCCGGGGTCGGCGAGCCGCGGTCGCCGGCGGCCCATCGGTGGGCCCGCGCGACCCGCCGCCGCGCGGAGGACCGGCCCCGGGCCGGCTCTAGCGGGCAGTCCGGCGGGACCGGCAGGGGCCACCCAGGCGGAGACGGCTCGCCTCGACCGGCGCCGGAGCCCGTGCCTGCCCGCTACTGCCGTTGACCCCTGTGCCTACTGTAGGTCGCCCTTAGGTCGGCGCGGCCGTCGATCGCGGCCGGCAGGTCGGCGACGCTGTCCAGGACGTGCTCGACGGCGACACCGCTCGCCTCGAACTCGGCCCGGGTCGTCACGCCGGTCAGCACGAGCAGGGCCGGTAGGCCGGCTGCGTGCGCCGCGACCACGTCCGCCTCGAGGTTGTCGCCGACGAACAGGCAGTCGCCGGGCGCGAACCCGACGCTGGAGACCGCCTCCTCAACGATCGTGATCGATGGCTTCCCGACGATCACGTCCGGCTGGCGTCCGACCGCGCTCGCGAGCGCCCCGGCCGCCACGCCGGCGCCGGGGACCAGCCCGTCGGTGCCGACGTAGTACCGATCGACGTTGACCGCGACGAAGCGCGCCCCGCGCAGCAGCGCCCGCATGGCGGTCGTGATCGCGCGGTCGTTGATCTCCGGGAAGCGGCCGGTGACGACATAGTCGACCTCGTCGTCGTCGCGGACGATCAGCCCGGCGTCCTCCAACTCCTGGCGCATGCCCGGCGTCCCGAACGCGTACACCCGGGCGCCGGGCCGCTCGTGGGCGACGAAGCGGGCGGTAGCGGTCAGCGCCGAGAAGACTTCGTGGTCGTCCAGTGGCAGGCCGAAGCGACGGAACCGCTCGGCGATGGCATGGTGGGTGAGCGACGAGTTGTTCGTCACGGCCCGGATGGCCTTCCCGCGCGCCTTGAGGGCGTCGAGCGCCTCGGCCACGCCGGGGAGTGCGCGGTCCGGGCGAATCAACGTGCCGTCGACGTCGAAGAGGTAGGCGCGGTAGTCGGCGAACGAGCCGGTCATGACGAGCAAAGGCTACACGGCTCGGCCGGACGCCCGCCATCAGGTCGTGCGATCACGACGACCGGAATTTTCGGCAGGCTGGCGCGATGCCGGCGCTCTCGTTGCCGACGCGCAGGTTGGCGGCAACGTTGCGGTAGTGCTCCCACTGGCCGGCTTCGTTCGGCGTCGACGATGCCGCGGTCGCGATCCAGGTCGAGGAATGGCGAGTCATCTGGGGCGGGCGAGCCCCGGGGAGCGACACCTTGCGTGGCGGGGCGGTTGACCTGGCCGTGGCCGGTCGGGATCACCCGCAACCAGTGCATCCCGTGCTCGCGCATCCACTCGAGGTTGGTGCGCAGGCCGGGGTGAAACAGCAGGTTGGGCAGGTTCGAGCCGACGGCTCGGAAGGGTCGGCAGTCGGGGTCGTAGAGGTTGCCGTCGTCGCCGGCGTTGCTCGCGGTGCTCGATACGGCACAATTGCGCGACTTCATCACCAAGTTCCCGGTCGGGGACTGTCGCGTCGGGCGGCGGCCCGGCCAGCGATCCTTGGAGGACGACCGTGCTCACCATGCCCGTCGATCGCGCCCGCGCCCTCTGCCTGGCCGTCTTCGAGCGGCTCGGCTTCGACGAGGCGGCCGCGCGCGACTGCTCGAATGCGATCCTGTTCGCCTCGCAGCGCGGCCTGGACAGCCACGGCATCGCCACGATCCTGCCCGGCGTCGCGAACAGCGTCGCCCGGAGGCAGGCGGACCCGAAGGCCAAGCCGATCGTCGTCCGCGAGACGCCGGTGACGGTCGTGTTCAAGGGGAACCGGGCACCGGGCCCGGTCACGGCCGCTCGGGCCATGCGCGCCGCGATCGAGCGGGCCAGGGAGCACGGGATCGGCGCGGCCGTTGCCGTACACGCCGCCCACTTCGGCGCGGCCTCGGCGTACGCGATGATGGCGGCCGACGAGGGGCTGTTCGGGCTGGTCATGTGCAACGCCCACCCGGTCGTCGCGCCATTCGGCGGGGCCGGCCCGCTCCACGGCACCAACCCGCTCGCCTACGCCGCGCCGGCCGCCAGCGAGCCGCCGATCGTCCTCGACATCGCGACGAGCGCCGCCGCGCACGGCCAGATCGCCAAGGCCCTGCGGCGCGGCCAGCCGATCCCGGCCGGCTGGGCGCTCGACAAGGACGGCAACCCGACGACCGACTCGGCCGCCGCCATGCAGGGCATTTTGCTGCCGTTCGGCGGCCACAAGGGGTACGGCATCGGCATCCTGGTCGACCTGCTGACCGGCGCGCTCAGCGGCACGACCGTCGGCAAGCGCGTCGAGCAGAACAACCCCGATCCGGACGTTGGCGGGCAGGCGTTCTTCCTCCTGGCGATCGACCCGAGCTTCTTCACCGAGCGCGAAACCTTCCTGGCGCGCGTCGATCAGCTCGTCCGCGACGCGAAGTCCGTGCCGCCGGCCGAGGGCTTCTCGGAGGTGTTGCTGCCGGGTGAGCTGGAGTGGCGCGAGGAGCGGCGCCGCTCGAAGGCGGGCATCCCGCTCGAGGAGGCCGATTGGGCGGCGCTCGTCGAGAACCTCGGCAAGGCGGGCCTCTCGGCCGAGCTCGTCGAGCGGTACGCCCCGGACCGGGCCTGACAACCCGCGTCAGGTCGGAGGCGCGCGGCGCTTAGGACCCTCTGATGAACCTCTTACGCACCTCTGATGGACCTCCAACGCCCCGCTAACGTTCGCCGCGATATACCGAATGCGGAACACGACGAAGGAGGTGCCCGCAATGATGGATCTGATGCGACCCAGCTATCGCTCGGCGCTGCCGTTGCGCGATGCCTTTGATCGCCTGTTCGAGGGTGCGTTCACCCCGGTCTTCGGGGAGGGGACCGCGAGTGCCGCCACGATCCCGACGAATGTCTGGGAGACCGGGGATGGCTACCAGGTTGCCCTGCTGGTGCCGGGGGTCGACCCGGAAAGCGTCGAGTTGACGGCCCTCGGCAATACCATCACCGTATCCGGCAGCCTCGCGGTGAACCAGCCGGAGGGCGCGCGGGCGATCTGGCAGGAGTTCGGGCCGAGCCGGTTCCGCCGCCAGATCGGCTTGCCGTCCGACCTGGACAGCGAGAAGGTCCAGGCCGCGTACCGCAACGGCGTGCTGTTGCTGACGGTCCCGAAGGCCGAGCACGCGAAGCCGCGCCAGATCAAGATCCAGTCGTCCTAACGCGCCGCACACCCTCCCACGCCGGAACGACGGGGCGGGACGTAACCGAGGGGCTGCCCGCGCGGGCAGCCCCCTTTGTTGTCAGGCGGCCTGGCGTTGGCCCCCCGGCGCCTACGCCGCCTTCGCTCCCCCGCGGCGGATGCCGAGGCTGAGCAGCGCCAGCAGGCCGCAAGCGGCCAGGCCGAAGAAGGTCCACTCGAAGCCGATCGCCTCAAGGACCGGGCCGACCGCCATCGGTCCGAGCACCTGCATCAGGTCGCCGCTCAGCCGGTACATGCTCACCAGCATGGCGGTCGAGTAACCCGTCAAGGTGAAGACGAACAGGCCGCTCGCGACGCCCATGATCGCTAGCCCGGCACCGAACAGCCCGACGGCGATCCAGAGGCCGAGCGGCGGCGGCAGGACCGGCGTGAGCGCGACGCCGATCGACGTCAGGAGGAGCGCACCGGCCAGGACAGGGCGCACGCCGAGTCGGTTGGTCAACCAGCCGGCCGGCCCGAGCATGACGACCGCGATCATCGCCTGAGTGCCGAGCAGCAGCCCGATGAATGACGGGTCCATGCCGGCCGGGCCGGACGCGTAGAGCGGCAAGACGAGCTGCGCGTAGCCTACCCGGTAGAGGAAAGTCACCAGGTGCGGGAACAGGGCGAGCAGGACGACGATCCCGCCCATTAGCGTCAGCACCCCGCGCGGCGCCCTCGCGCTCGGGCTGCCGACGGAGCGGCGCGCGAGCGGGAGGGCCAGCCCGGCCGCGACCACGCCGGCCACGGC
>JALYGH010000123.1 GCA_030777205.1 Chloroflexota bacterium | reverse complement strand
GTCCTGGCCGCACCGGCGCGGGCCCCACCCGGGCGTGGTCGGGACTGACCGGCTAAGCGCGGCGGCCAGGCCGGCGCGGGCGGGCGCGTACCCCAGCAAGCGGGCCGCCCGGCCTGGCACGCGACTTGACCCTCGCCCGTCGGCGAGGTCGGCCCCGGCTACAATCGAGCGAGCGGAGGGTTGGATGGCTGCAGGCGAGCACGCGGGATCGTCCAGGCGACAGGTCATCCTGATCGTGATCGATGGCTGGGGCATCGCTCCGGATGGGCCGGCCAACGCGATCTCCCTGGCGCAAACCCCGATCATGGATCGGCTCCAGGCCACCAGCCCGTACACAAGCGTCGCCACCTCCGGGCAGGACGTCGGCCTGCCGGCCGGACAGATCGGCAACTCCGAGGTCGGGCACTTGAACATCGGCGCCGGCTACCCGGTCCTCCAGGACCTGCCGCGGATCGACCGCGAGATCGAGACGGGTACGTTCTTCGAGAACGCGGCCCTCGTCGGGGCGGTCGAGCACGTCCGCGCCGGCGCCGGCAATCCGCCCGACGAGCGGCCGACCCTGCACCTGATGGGCCTCTACAGCGAGGGGGGCGTCCATAGCCACGCCGGCCACTGCCTTGCGCTCGTCGGCCTGGCCCGCCGCCGCGGCCTCGATGAGGTCCAGATCCACACCTTCCTCGACGGGCGCGACGTCCCACCACGCCAGGCGCTCGAGGATCTGACCGCGCTCGATAGAGCCCTCGCCGAGCGGCCCGGTGCGCGCGTCGCCACCGTCATCGGCCGCTACTTCGCCATGGACCGCGACAAACGCTGGGACCGAACGGCCGCGGCGTACAACGCGCTGGTGCTCGGCGAGGGCGAGCGCGCCGATTCGGCGTCCGATGCGGTCCGCATGGCCTACGTGGGCGACGTCGGCGACGAGTTCGTCAAGCCCACGATCGTCGGCATCCCGACGACGGGCCGCATCAAAAGCGGCGACGCCGTAATCTTCTTCAACTTCCGCGCCGATCGCGCCCGTCAGCTCACGCGAGCGTTCGTCCTGCCCGACTTCGACGGCTTCGAGCGTCGCGCCTGGCCGCATCCGCTGCATTTCGTCACCTTCGCCGATTACGAAGCGGATCTGCCCGTCACGGCGGTCGCCTTCCCACCGACGCTGGTCGAGGCGCCCCTCGCGCGCGTCGTCGCCGAGGCCGGGCTCCGCCAGCTCCACGTGGCCGAGACGGAGAAGTACGCCCACGTCACCTACTTCCTGAACGGCGGCCACGAGGCCCCCTTCCCCGGGGAGGACCGCGTCCTCGTCCCGTCGCCGAAGGTCGCGACGTACGACCTCCAGCCGGAGATGAGCGCGGCCGGCGTGACCGCGCAGGCGATCGAGGGCCTGCGCGCCGGGTACGACTTCATCGTGCTGAACTACGCCAACCCGGACATGGTCGGCCACACCGGCGTGCTCGACGCCGCGGTCGTCGCCGTCGAGACGGTCGACCGCGGCATCGGCGAGATCGTCCGAGCCGCCGAGGAGGCGCGGGCCGTCGTCGTCGTCACGGCCGATCACGGCAACGCCGAGGAGATGATCGACCCCGAGACGGGCCAGCCGAAGACCGCCCACACGACGAATCCGGTGCCGGTGATCGTCGTGGGCGCTCGGGAGGTGGCGGGCCTGCGCGCCGGCGGCCGGCTGTCGGATGTGGCGCCCACCGTGCTGGACCTGCTCGGCCTGCCGACACCGGCCGAGATGACCGCGCAGTCGCTGCTCGTCCGCTGACCCCGAGGAGCGCCCGGAAGATGGCCGCCGTCCTCGATACCCTGTCGCCGATGCTCGATCTCATCGTCCTGAGCGCCGTCCGGCTGGCAAGTGCCAGCGGCGGGGCCGTCGCCCTATTCGACGAGGACGGGACGGCGCTCCACGTCCGGGCCAGCCATGGACTCAGTACGTCGGTCCTGGCGCAGCTCCACCCCGCCCAGGACGCTCTCATCCTCGGCGCGCTCGGCCGCGCCGGGCAAGCGATCACCGTGCCCCGCCGGGATGACCGCGGCGAAATGCCCGGCCCAATCCTGTCGCTCCCCCTCAACGACGCCGACGATCGCCTGCTCGGCGTCCTCTACGTGGTCCGTCGGTCGTCGGCCGAGGCGTTCGTCGAGGCCGATCTGGACGTGCTGGACGTCGCCGCCCGGCAGGCGACGATGGCGGTCCAGCAGGCGACCCTCTCGGCCGTCGTGGCGGCCGAGAAAGACCGCCTGGAGTCGATGCAGGCGTCGTTCATCTCGATCGTGAGCCACGAGCTCCAGACGCCGGTGGCGATCATCAAGGCGTACGCCGGGACGCTCGCTCGCGAGGATGCCCCGTGGAGCCGCGAGACCGTCACCCGGATCGCCCACACGATCGAGGAAGAATGCGACCGGCTCTACCGCCTGATCACCGACCTGCTCGACATCTCGCGCATCCAGGCCGGTCGGGTCGCGATGTCGATCGGCCCGGTCGACCTGGCGGACCTGGCGGAGACGCTGGCCGAGCGCGGACGGACCCGCTCGCCGGCCCATGACTTCCGGACCGACTTCCCGCCGGATTTCCCGATCATTCAGGGCGACCGCGAGAAGCTGCGCCAGGCGCTCGACAACCTTATCGACAACTCGATCAAGTACTCGCCGGCCGGGGGAACGATCGTCCTGGCCGGCCGCGTCGAGCCGAAGCACGTCGTCCTCAGCGTCCGGGACGAAGGCATCGGCATCCCGCGCGAGGAGCAGCAGCGGGTCTTCGAGCGCTTCCACCGCGTCGACACGCGCCTCAGTCGCTCGACGCAGGGGGTCGGACTCGGACTCTACATCACCAAGACCATCATCGACGCGCACGGCGGCCGGATCTGGGTCGAGTCGCCGGGTTCCGGGCGCGGCAGCACGTTCTTCATCCGCCTGCCGCGCTGACGCCACGAGTCCGGAGCCGCCGGCACGGATCGTCGGCACCCTCCATCAGGGACCGATCTCGCCTTTCGGAATAGAATGGGCTGGTACAACGCACGCCGAGGACGGCTTGAACGCCGGCATCAGCTTTGTGGTGGCGGCGCACGAGGCGAGTCGGGTCGACCGCGCCCGACGTCGACCTGCCGGGAGCATGTTGGTGTCGATCCAGAGACGGAAAATCCTCCTCGTCGACGACGAGGCTCGCATTCGCGAGTCGGTCCGGATGAACCTCGAGGTGGAAGGCTTCGAGGTGTACGAGGCCGACAACGGGCACGAAGCGCTCGAGAAGGTCCGGCTGGTCATGCCCGACCTGGTCGTCCTGGACGTCATGATGCCGTCCATGGACGGCTTCGAGACGCTCCGCGAGCTGCGCCGCTTCTCGACCGTCCCGGTCGTCATGCTGACCGTCAAGGCCGACGAGCGCGACGTCGCACGGGGCCTGGAGCTGGGCGCCGACGATTACGTCGCCAAGCCGTTCAGCCAGCTCGTCCTGACCGCCCGCGTCAAGGCGGTGCTGCGCCGTGCGGAGCTGCCGCCACCCACGCCACGCCAGGAGATCGTCGTCGACGACCGGCTGCGAATCGACTTCGACCGCCGCGAGGTTATCGCCGACGGCCAGCAGGTCCAGCTCCGCCCGACCGAGTTCCGGCTCCTCTTCCACCTCGCGAGCAACCCGGGCGTGGTCCAGACGCACGAGCAGCTCCTGTCGAAGGTCTGGGGACCCGAGTACCGCGACGCCAGCCACTACCTACGCCTGTACATCAACTACCTGCGCCAGAAGATCGAACCCGATCCGGCCAACCCGATCTACATCCTCACCGAGCGCGGGGTCGGCTACCGGTTCGTCGACTCTACCCGGCGGCCGCCGGTGCAGCCGTCCTGAGCAGACTCTCAGCACTACTCCGGCGTGGTCTTTGCGGGCCTACACGGTTAAGGAGCAGGCCATGCAGGTCTAAGGAGCAGGCCATGCAGGTCGCCGGGGGTGAGGCCGAGATGCGGGAGACGTGGCGCCTGGCGGGGATGGTCGGGTATAGCGGGGATGCGCGGCTATGACCGGCGAAGTGCGACGGTTATTGTCCCGGGACGACGGCCCGAACGACGACCGCTTCCATCGGGAACCGCAGCGAGCCATCGGGGCGGCGCCAACAATCTGCCCGCGCAAGCGTACGGCCGCGGATCGCCTGCTGGATACGCTGGCCAAGCCGGTCGGCGGTCGTCACCGGCGCCTCCTCATCCGGCCCGCCCCGGAACCCGACCGTGCTCGACATCCAGGCCCAGTAGGCCTCCGGGCTCGCGCGGGTGTCCACCTCCATGATCCGTCGCTCCTCCACGTCGATCAGGCCGGCGTCCGCCAGCAGGCCGGCCAGGACGCCGTCGCCGCCGAGGCGGAAGATCGCGTGCGTGGGCGACAGGGGCTCGCCGCTCACGACCTCGCCCGCCGCGTCGAGGAAGTCGGCGAAGGCCGGCGCCCGGTCCGGCGTGCTCCAGACGGCGCAGACGATCTTGCCGCCCGGCCGGGTGATCCGACGCAGCTCGCGCGCCGCCGCCTCGGCCTCGTCCATCAGCATCAGGCCGAACTGGCAGAGCGCCGCGTCGGCGACCGCGTCGCGCAGGGCCAGGTGGGCGGCGTCCATCCGCGCGAAGCTGACGTTGTCCAGCCGCTCCACGACGGCTCGCTGGCGGGCCCGCGCCGCCATCCAGTCGAGCAGGTCCACGCCGAGGACCCGCCGCGCGCCGCGCCGGGCCGCGGCGCGGGCGACCAGGCCCGTCCCGCAGGCGACGTCGATCAGGACCGTGCCGGCCAGGTCACCGGCGGCGTCGAGGACGTGGCCGGTGAACAGGTTCGTGAGCGGTGCGGCGTGCCGTTCGTAGGTGTCGGCTTCGCGTGTCATGGCCCTGCCGGCTAGCATAGTCGGTTATCTCCGCCGACGGCCCCGCGCCGGGCGGCCACGTGTCGGCACCATCGCCGGCAGATCCCGAGCAACCACGGCGGTGTGGGAAGGAGCCAGCGCATGCCCCGCATGACCGGTAAGCGCGCCCTCATGGAGCAGTTGATCGCCGACGACGTCCGCCATATCTTCGGCAACCCCGGCACGACCGAGCAGGGGTTCATGGACATCCTCCAGGACTACCCGCAGGTTCAGTTCATGCTGGCGCTGCACGAGGGCGTCGCCGTCTGCATGGCCGACGCGTACGCGCGCCTCACGCGCCGTCCCTCGTTCGTCGAGCTGCACATCGCGCCGGGGCTCGGCAACGCCCTCGGGATGATGCACAACGCCCGGATCGGGAAGACGCCGATGGTCGTCTACGCGGGCCAGTCGCCGAGCAGCGTGCTGTTCCAGGAGCCGCACCTGTCCGGGCCGCTCGTCGAGATGGCGAAGCCGATCGCCAAGTGGTCGTACCAGGTCGAGCACGCCCACGACGTGCCCCAGGTGCTGCGGCGGGCGTTCAAGATCGCCGCCGAGCCGCCCGAGGGGCCGGTCTTCCTCGCCCTGCCGATGGACGTCCTCGACGCCGAGGCCGAGATGCAGATCGCGCCGACGACCTACACCAACTGGCATGCGCGTCCCGACGCGGCCGGTCTGGCTGAGGCGGCCGACGTGCTGGCAAAGGCGTCGCGGCCGATGCTGATGGTCGGCGACTCGGTCGCGCTGGCCGGGGCGCAGCCGGAGGTCGTCCGGGTGGCCGAGGCGCTCGGCGCGCCGATCTTCGAGTGCTACGCCTCGGAGTTCAACGCGCCGGCGAGCCACCCGCTGAACCTGGGCAGCGTCGACTTCGTCACCCCGAAGACGATCCGCGCCACGCTCGCCGACTGCGACGCCCTGCTCGTCGTCGGCGCGCCCCTCTTCCAGCTCATCTTCCCCGATCCGGAGCGGCCGGTCCTGTCGGAGGGGACGAAGCTCGTCCAGCTCGACTGCTTCACCCACGAGCTCGGCAAGAACGTCCGCCCGGACATCGCGCTGCTGGGGGACCCGAAGGTCGGCCTGGCGGAGCTGGCCGAGCTGATCGGCGAGCGCCAGACCGGTGCGGCGCGCCAGGCGGCCGAGCAACGCTGCCAGGACGCCGAGGCGCGCGTCGCCGAGGTCCGCGAGCGGTACTGGGCGAACGCCCGCAAGAACTGGGACGCGACGCCGATCAGCGGGCCGCGCCTGATGCACGAGATCAAACAGGCGCTGCCCGAGAACGGGCTCGTGTTCTCGGAGTCGATCACCAACACCAAGCACATGGAGATGGCGATCGCCCCCGAGCGCCCCGAGCAGCTCGTGAAGGTGCGCGGCGGCGGCATCGGCCCGGGCCTGCCGGGCTCGCTCGGTGCGGCGCTGGCCCGCCCGGACCGCAAGGTCGTCGGCATCTGCTCGGACGGCGCGGCGATGTACAGCCTCACCGCGCTCTGGACGGCCGCCCACCACAAGATCCCGGTGACGTACGTCATGCTGAGCAATGGGGCCTACCGCATCCTGAAGCTGAACATGGTCGAGTACCTGGGCACCGGGGCCCGCGGCCGAAAGTTCGTCGAGATGGACCTGACCGATCCGGACCTCCGCTTTGACCGGGTCGCCGAGGCATGGGGGATCCCCGCCCGCCGGGTCGAGCGGCCGGAGGAGCTAGCCCCGGTGCTCCGCGAGGCGATCGGCCACCAGGGCGGGCCATTCCTAATCGACGTGGCGCTGGAGAGCCCAGTCCCGATCCCGTAGCGGCGGGGGCCAGGGGAAGGGTTCGAACTGCCAGCAACTCATCTTCATCCCTTTGCAGGCTCATCGGGACGATCGGGACGAGCCTCGGGCTGCCCTCGGGCTGGGCAAGCTCTGAGGGTGCCTCGG
>JALYGH010000122.1 GCA_030777205.1 Chloroflexota bacterium | reverse complement strand
TCGGGAAGGGGGCCGCCGCGACGAAGTGCCCGGAGTTCTTGATCCCGGCGGTCGCGATGCCGCGCGTCCTGGCTCGCTCGATACACCAGCCCATCGCCCGGTAGGAGGCGGCGACGGCGCAGCCCCGGTCGCCGTCCAGCAGCAGCGCCGAGTCGGTCTCCTGGGCCACCCGGATGCTCGGCGCCGGGTTCAGCGCCCCCGCCTTGAACCACTTGTAGAGCTCGCCGAGGAAGAAGACGCCGTGGTCGTCGTAGCGGCGCAGCTCGGCGTCGAGCAGGACGTCGGCCGTCTGGTGGGCGTGATCGTTCGGCATCCCGGCCGCCGCGAGCGCCCGCTCCATCGACGTCCGCAACGCCCCGAGATCCACCAGCCGACCGCCCGTCGCCGCCGTATCCCGCGCCGTCATCGCCGTCCCTCCCGGCTCGTCTGTGGCCCGCCGTCCGGGCATGTAGGTGCAGGATAGCCGGTCGCGCCGCTCGCCTGGCCGGCCGTGCCGCCAGCCGCTATGCTGCCGCCGTACCCATCCGCCACCGGAGGACGGCCGATGAGCACCGTGCCGGGCGCAGCGGGGCCCGAGGTCGCGACGGTCACCGTCAACGGCCGCGACTACCGCCTGCCGCGCCGACCGACCGTCGTCTTCGCCCTCGACGGCTGCCAGCCGGCCTACCTCGACGACGGGATGGCGCGCGGGCCGATGCCGCGGCTGCGGGACATGCTCGGGAGCGGCGGGGCGTACCACCTCGGTCGTGCCCAGATGCCGACCTTGACCAACCCGAACAACGTCTCGATCGTGACCGGCGTGGCGCCGGCCGTCCACGGCATCCCCGGCAACCACTACCGCGCCCCGGATGGCGAGGAGGTCCAGCTCGTCGACCCGTCGTTCCTGCGCGCCCCGACGATCCACGCCGTGATGCAGCAAGCCGGTGCGACCGTCCTGGCGGTGACGGCGAAGGACAAGCTCCGCCGCCTGCTCGCCGTCGGCGACGTCCCGACGATCAGCACCGAGCGGGCCGGCGAGCTCGGGATGCCCCGGTTCGGGATCGAGGACGTCCCGGCGCTGGTCGGCAAGCCGGCCCCGCCGATCTACGACTGGTCGGCGAGCCACTACGCGCTGGAGATCGGGCTCGCCGTCCACCGCCGCCTCCGGCGAGAGGGCCGCGGGCTGGACCTGCTCTACGTCTCGTCGACGGACTACGTCCAGCACAAGGAGCCGCCCGGCGGCGCGATGGCCGACCGGTTCTACCGCCGCTTCGACGAGCTGCTCGGCGAGTACCTCGACGCCGGGTTCGTCGTCGGGATCACGGCGGATCACGGGATGAACGCCAAGCAGGAGCCGGACGGCTCGCCGCGCGTCCACTACCTCGAGGACGTGCTGGATGGGGCCGGCGTCCACGAGCATCACGTCGTGCTGCCGATCACCGATCCGTACGTGCTGCACCACGGGGCGCTCGGATCGTTCGCCTGGGTCCACCTGCCGGAGCGGGACGTCGAGCGGGCGCGCGCGGCGCTCTCGGCGCTGCCCGGGGTCGAGGAGGTGTACACCCGCGCCGAGGCGGCCGTGATCTACGCGCACCCGGCCGACCGCATCGGCGACCTGTCGGTCGCGTCGGACGCGCGGACCGCCCTCGGGAAGTCGCGGGCGAAGCACGACCTGTCGCTCGTCGAGAGCGGGCTGCGCTCGCACGGCGGCCGCCACGAGCAGATCGTGCCGATCGTCGTCAGCCACCCGCTCTCGGAGCGCTACGCGGCCCGGCACGCGGCCGGCGTCGGCAACCGCGACCTCCACGACCTGCTGCTGAACGGCGTCGTTCACGGCCAGGCGGCGACCCGAACCGTCGCCTGAGGTTCCTCACCCCGAGCCGTGGATCAGGTCGTTCCACAAGATCAGGTCGTCGACACGTCGGTACGCCTCGTCGAATGACGCGAAGTCGCGCACGCCCTCTTGCTCGGCACATGCCAGGTGACAGGCATCCTGGCTTGACAGACGATGCCGTGTCATGGCCCGGACCGTGGCGGCGCGAATCTCGTCGGTGACGAAGACTTCGTTCCATTCGAACTGATTGAGCAGGCGCTCGAACCAGCCGAGGAGCGCCTGCATATACGCTTCGCGGACGGGCTCATCCTGCCACCGATCGAGCTGATATCGCCGCTGCATGTCCAGCGGGAGGCGCCGCCGGAAATCCTCGCGGGTGATGACGTGGGCTAGGGCCTGTCTTCAATGGGTGTCCTTGAGCCAGAGGAGAATCATCGCAATCACCCAGAGGGCGCGGTAGCTGGCCGCCCGCTTGTCGTAGCGGGTGGCCAGGCTGCGGTACTGCTTGCAGCG
>JALYGH010000121.1 GCA_030777205.1 Chloroflexota bacterium | reverse complement strand
GGCGACGGCTGCGGGCCGGGCGCGGTCGACGGGACCGGCCCACTCGGTGGTCGTCGACGGCGCAGAATTCTTCACCGCGAGCACGCCGACGCGCGACCCCGGCCGGACACGGCGCGGTGACCGTGCCGGTCGGCGGAGCTTCGAGGCGGGGGAGCATGCTTCCCCGCCGGGAAAGGGAAATGGGCAACCACCATCGGGAGTTGCTAGAGGTGCGGGCGAAGGGCCTCGCGGAGGCCCGCGTCGGCGTCGGGAGGTCGCCGCTGGGGATCGGGCGTGCCACCGACAACCCGGTCGCGCTCCGAGACGGCTATGCGTCGGCCCGCCACGCCGAGCTGGTGGACCGCGACGGTGAGCGCTGCGTCCGAGATCTCGGCAGCAGGAACGGGACCTTGCTGAACGGCCGTCCCCTCGCGCCGAACGTCTTGCACGTCCTGCGCGACGGTGACGTGATCCGGATCGGCTCGACCGAGCTGACCTACCGTCGGGGTCCGGCAGCGGGCCGCGCGGCTGCCGACGGTCGGACGACGTCTGACGCGGGCGACGCCATCCGCCGAGCGCCGGCCGTCGCCCCGGGTGAGCCACCGTCCCCGGAGGTCTCGCCCGTACCGACCCGGCGCCCGACCTGGGCGCGGATCGGGCGCCTCGTCCTGTGGCTTGGACTCTCCCTCTTCGTCCTGATCGGCATCGTGGCCGCGGTTGCGTGGGCGCTGGCGCCGCCTCGCGTCGCGGTGCTCGTCTTGGGCTCCGATGCCCGCCCTGACGAGCTGCAGCGCGGCGAACCCGGCCGGACCGACACGATGCTGGCGGTCGTGGCGGACCGCACCCCGCGGGGGATCGTGCTGATCTCGATCCCCCGCGATCTCTGGGTCGAGATCCCCGGCTTCGGCGAGCAGCGGATCAACACGGCGTACCCGGTCGGGGGGCCGAGCGCCGCCGAGCGAGCGGCGAGCAATGTCCTGGGCGTACCCGTCGACCGCCACCTCCTGATCGGCCTGCAGGGCGTGCGGGACATCGTGGACGCGGCCGGGGGCGTCGAGATCGACGTGGACCGCCCGATCCACGACGACGCGTACCCGACCGACGACTACGGCACGATCGTCCTCGACATTCCGGCCGGCCGTCAGCGCATGGATGGGGAGACTGCGCTGCGGTACGCGCGCACACGATACCAGGATGACGACTTCGGGCGGATGGCGCGGCAGCAGCGGATCATGCTGGCGCTGCGGAATGCCGTGCTGCAGCCTCGCAACTGGTGGCGGCTCCCGGCCGTGATCGCGGCCGCCCGCCGCGCAACCGAGACCGACCTCGGGCTACCGGACCTCGCCACCCTGGCCATCGCTGCCAGTAGCGGCGCGGAGCCGGAGCGGTTGGCCGTGGATGCCAGCCTGGTCGAGGAGTTTCGCGGGGCGGACGGGGCATACCTACTGCGCGCCACGCCGGCCCTCCGCCAGCGCGTGGCGGCCCTCCTCTCGCCGTCACTCGCGGTCGTGGAAGTCCTGAATGGGACGCGGACCGACGGCCTCGCGAGTCAGGCGGCCGATCGGTTGCGCGACCGCGAGGTACGGGTCGTGAACGTCGGCAATGCGCCGCCACGGCCCGAGACCACCGTCGAGGTCAGGCCGGGCTTCACGCGGGCCGGCCTGCACGCCGCCCAGATTCTGGACTTGCCCCGGGACGCCGTCCGCGAGAGCCCGGCCCTGCCGGCAGGCGTGGACGTGCGGATCACGCTCGGCGAGGGCCGCGTCCGGCCGTGAGCGCCGCGCCCGGCCCGCCAACCTTACTGAACCGGTCCGTTCGGGGCGATCGAGATCTTGAGCGCGGCCACCCCGTCGACGCGGTAGTCCGAGTTCAGGGCCGCCATCGCGTCGCCGACCCGCTCGAGCGGGAGCTGGTGGGAGACGACGCGCTCGAGTGGGAGCCGCCGGCTCTCCATGAGCCGGCCCGCGACAACCGAGTCGTGGTCGCTGCCGACGCCGAGGTTGCCGATGAACGTGGCGTTCTTCTGGACGAGCTGGGTGGCCGGGTTGAACGTGACGGCGCCGGTATCGCTGGCCAGCCCGACCTCGAGGAAGCGGCCCTCGCCATCGCGTAGGTAAGAGATGCCCTCGAGCCAGGCCGGGGCGAGGCCGACGGCGCCGAAGACGACATCGGCGCCAATGCCGCCGGGCGTCTCGGCCAGCACGGCGCGCGCCCGCTCCTCGGACGTCTTCACCTCGGCGATGTCGATGCAGACGTCGGCGCCGAAGGCGCGGGCCAGCTCGAGCCGCTCGGCGGGACCGCCGATGGCGATGACGCGGGTGGCGCCGGCCAGTTTCGCCAGCCCAAGGGTGAACAGGCCGATCGCGCCGACGCCCTGGACGACCACCGTGTCGCCGACCCGTGGCTGGGCCTTGCGCACGGTGGTGGCGGCGATCCCGAGCGGCTCGCTCAGCACGGCGATCGACGCGGGCACGTCCAGCTTGAGCAAAAAGGTCGTCTCCGGCGAGCTGAGGTACAGGTACTGGCCGTAACCGCCGGAGAAGGGCGCCTTGTCAACCCGCTCATACCCGTAGGCGGTCTTCTTGTTGCGACAGCGGCGCACCAGGCGCAGCGTGCGGCACTCGTAGCACTGGCCGCACCAGCCGCCCCGGGCGAAGGCGCGGTCCCCGACCTTCAGCTCGCGGCCGAGGAAGTCCTGCTTACCGCCCGGCCCGATCGCCTCGACGATGCCGACGTTCTCGTGGCCCATGATGACCGGAAACTCGACCGCCGTCCATTGCCCGAGGTAGGCATGGGCGTCGGTGGCGCAGCAGCCGGCGAGCTCCATCCGGAGCAGGACGGTGCCCGGGGCCAGCTCCGGCACCGCGAACTCCTCGACCCTGAATGTCCCCATCGGCCGGTCGAGAACGGCCGCCTTGCCCGTCGCCATGGTCGCATCCCTCCCCCACGTGCCCCAGTGTCGCGGGTCTCCGCGTACGATCCTGCCGATTGGTGAGATTCAGATAGAACCACGTCTGCCGTTGGATCCGCCAGCCCGGTCGCGATTCAGTGCCGCGCACGCGAGTGAGCGGACGGCGGCGGGCCAGACGGGGCGACAGTCCATTCGTGTGACGCTCCGCCCGGTCGCGGATGTTCGGGTCAGGCCTGCACAAGCCGGAGGTACGCCGGCAGCGTCATGATCCCCGACGCCGGATACCCGTTGCTCGGCTCGTCAATTAGCTCGTACTGGGCGCGGAGCGACTCCACGGCCCGCTTCGCGATCTCGCCCCCGCTCGCGCCCGGGTTGGCCGTCCTGGCCTCGCGCACGGCTCGCTCCCACGCCTCGTGGACCTCGGCGCTCTCGCGGAACACCTCGACGACGCGCGGCCCCCGCGCCACCGGCCCGAGGTCGCCGGTCGGTTCCTTGAAGGCGTGGCCCATCAGCAGCGCCTGGGCGCCGGTCCCTTCGGCCTTGGCGAGGCTGCTCGGGTAGCGGCCCGGCTGCTCGAGGACCGACATCCCGCCGGCCCGGCTGCCGCGCGCCTGGACCGAGTCCCCGGTGATCAGCAGGCCGGCCGCCTCGTACCAGTAGCAGACCGAGCCGGGCGTGTGCCCCGGGGTGTGGACCACCCGCAGCCGCACGTCCTGGCCCAGATCGACCGTGTCGCCGTCCTCGAGCACGCGGTCGACACCGACCTCACGGCCGAGGAGCCGCAGCAGGAACGCCTCCCGCTCCGGCGCGAGGTCCTCGAGGCCGAGCACCTTGAGCGCCTCGCGGGCCTGCTCGGCGTGGAGCTGGTTCGAGTGCGCACGGGGCGCGTCATCGCGGTGCAAGTTGATGTCGGCCCCGGCGTCCTTCAGCTCGGAGTTTCCGCCGAGGTGGTCCATGTGGCCGTGGGTGTTCAGCACCAGGTCGACGTCGGTCAGGCTCAGGCCGATCGACTGCAGCGCGGGCGCCAGGTGGTTGGTCGGGGTGCCGAGGACGCCGCTGTCGACGACGGCGGTCCGCTCGCCCCGCACGACGTACACGTTGGTCAGCCCGCCGCCCGCGAACGGCGACCCGAGACGGTAGATACGGTCGTGGACCTGCTCGAACTGCGGCTCGGCCATGGAGTCGTCCCTCCCTCCGGGGTGCCCCTCTTGTAACATGCGGGACAGCGTGCCGGCCGGACGGGCGCCCTCCATCACACTTGCTGAGGCTGCCCGTCCACCCGCGGCGGGTCGAGCGGACCCCGGCGACCCGACCTACCGGCGCCGCCAGTGGCCGAGGGTCCGGGCGGATGGGCGGGACGGGTCGCGCTCCCAGTCGGCCAGCGCCTGGCGGTGGGCCTCGAAGGCGACGTTGGCGGGGAGCTGGCCGCGCGGGAAGAAACGGGCATCGATGGCGTCGTCGCCCGGCGTGAGGTCGCCCCCGACGACCCGAGCGCCATACACCGCCAGGTGGGCCACGTTGCGCGGGTCGTCGGTGCCGAAGTACAGCCCCCAGAGGCCGGTCAGCTCGACGCGCAGTCCGGTCTCCTCCTCGGCCTCGCGGACGGCGCTCTCCTCGGCGAACTCGCCGTACTCGACGAAGCCGGCCGGGAGCATCCACTCACCCTTGTACGGCTCGTGCGACCGCTGGACGAGCAGGATGCCGCCGGGCCCCTCAATCGCGAGCGCGGCCCCGAGCGCGTTCCGCGCGTAGTACACCCAGCCGCAGTTCGGGCAGACCGGCCGGGCGCGCCCCCCGCGATCCGCTTCCTCAGTCGGGGTGCCGCAGCGGATGCAGCGGCCCGGGCGGCCGGGATCCGGGTAGCCGCTCGGGTCGCGCGGGACGTCGGCGGCGGGCGGCGTCTGGTGGTCGGTCATCGAGCGCTCCGGTGTAAGAATGCCCCGATGCCCGCGCGGGCATCGGGGGTGAGGGCGGCGAGCGTGCTCACGTCGCGGCCCTGGCGGATCGCCGTCGCGAGGTCCATCTCGCCGAGCGCCCGCGCCCAGCGCTTGGTTAGCGCGAGGGCCGACGGGCTCAGCGCGGCGAGCTGGTCGGCGAGCTTCAACACGGCGGCCTCTAGCTCGTCGGGGCCGACGACGGCGTTGACCAGACCGATGCGCGCCGCCTCGTCGGCCGGCACCCGCCGCCCGGTCAGCGCGAGCTCGAGCCCGACGCGGTAGCCGACGAGCCGGAAGAGGACCGCCATCACCATGCCCGGTGCCAGCCCGAGCAGGACTTCCGGGTATCCGAACTGGGCGCGGTCCGAGGCGATGGCGAAGTCGCAGAGGGTGGCCAGGCCGGCCCCGCCGGCCAGCGCGTGGCCGTTGACGGCGGCGATCGTCGGCGGGCGCGCGGCGAGCAGCGAGCGGTACACGTCCTCGACCGCGCCGAACGTCGCGGCCACGGTCGTCGAGTCGCCCCGCTCGCTCGCGTCGAGCAGCCCGTCGAGCTTCGCGCCGGCACAGAACGCCGTGCCCGCGCCGGTCAGGACGATGACCCGCACGCCGGGGTCGCCGGACGCCTGCTCGATCGCGGCCACGAGCGCGCCGGCCAGCTCCGGATCGAGGGCGTTGCGCCGGTCCGGCTTGTTGAGCGTCAGGCGGGCGATCCCGCCCTCGCGCGCGGAAATCACGGCAGCCTCGGCCATGCTGTCCTCCGTCATACCGACTCGTCGGGCGAGATAGCGGTCCGAAGAGCGCCGCCTCGATAGGTGAGGCAAGCACAGCGACTCCCCCCAGGGAGGGGGGCGAGTGCCGAGGAGCCCGCGGGGGCACCAGATCGTCCGATCGGCCCGCTGTCGAGGAGATCCCCGATTCCGCCGCTGGCGCGGAGCGGTCGATCAGCCACCCGGCCGGTAACTCAGTCGGGCGCCCTGGTTCGCCGTCGCGAACCGCGCCCAGGTGTACTTCCGGGTCGCATCGTAGAACCAGCCCTCGGTCGAGCGGTCGAAGTCCCGCCAGGAAGAGCGCCGCGATAGGGGCCTACGCTGACTATCGAGCTCAAGGGATACCTCATTCGGCGCCGTCGGCTCCTTGATCCTCAATACGTACTTCTCGGTTCGCGCGCCGATGTTGACCGTCACGCCCTCCGGCGCCCGGCGGCTCCGCAGCTCGACGACGTCCTGAGCAGTCGGGCGATAGTGCCGGATGCTCTCCCCTTCCGGGTAAAGGAGCAGGGTGAGATGGCCGGCCGAACCCTTGCCGCCGTGCCCGGTGTCGCGATCCTTGACCTGCATCGGGATGATCGCGCCAGCCCGGATGAAGAGCGGCATGCGCGCGCTCGACGCCCGGTAGCGCACCGTCGCACCGGGCTGGTAGGTCCTGTCGTCGTCCCAGTAGTCGTGCCACCGCCCGTCGCTCGGGAACCTCACGTCGCGCTCGTCCTCGCGCTGCAGGATCGGGGCGACGAACAGGTCCGTGCCGAGCAGGTACTGCTGCCGCTCCTTGTCCCCGCCACGGATGATCGGCATCCCGGTCAGGTGCGCCTCGATGCCCGCGCTGTGCAGGTACGGCACGAGCTGGTGGTGCAGCTTGGCGAAGTAGCGGTACACGTCGACGACGTCGCCGCCGAATTTCCACGGGCGGTGCTCGCCGCGCCCGCCGTTCTCCATCAGCGGGCTGAGCGCGCCGAGCTGGGTCCAGCGAGTGAACAGGTTGTCGGACCGTTCGCCGGGACGGTAGCCGCCGATATCCGAGCCCACCACCGCGTACCCCTCCGCGGCCGAGTCCAGCATGTTGTTCAGCGCCTCGTCGATCCCCTTCTCGCCCCAATCCGGGAGCTGGTCGCCGACCCAGCCGGCCGGGTTCGCGTCGACGGGCGCGTACTCGGTCCCGCCGTCGATCGGGCGGGCGGTGATGATCGCCTCCGGGCCGCGGGCGGCAACGTAGCGGTGCATCGCGCGGTAGTACTCAGTGCCGTACTGGCGGTTCGTCTTCGGGCCGGCATGGGTCTGGACATAGTCCGGCAGGTTGCCCTCCGGACTATCCACCTTCCAGCCATCGACGCCGACACTCCAGGCCCGGTCGAGCTGGCGGTACCACCAGGCGACAGCCTCGGGGTTGAAGAAGTCGACGGCCGCGCCGACGCCCTTGTCCCATTCGTAGGTCGCGCCACGGTCCACCAAGTAACCGGCCGCCTTGGCCTCGTCATACATGCGGGCCTTGCCGGGCTCCGGGCCGTCGATCGACTCCACGTTGAGCATGCCGGTCATCCAGAGGATGACGCGGATGTTCCACTCGTGCAGCTTCTTCACCAGGCCGGCCGGGTCGGGATAGTCCTGATTGAAGTCGAAGGTGTTGTAGTTCGTCTGCCACGGGCTGTCGATGATAACCGCGCCGACGGGAATGTCACGCTCGCGGTAGCCCTCGACGAGGTCCAGCAGCGCCTCGGCCGTGTTCTCCTCGTCCTCCCAGACCCAGGGCTCGTACACCCAGCGCGGCGTGAGCGGCGGCCGAACCGCGGCCTGGGTCGGCGCGGCAGTCGCCACCGGAGTGGCGGGCGCGGACGCCGGGGCCGCCGTGGGCACAGGAGCGGCCGCCACCGGCG
>JALYGH010000120.1 GCA_030777205.1 Chloroflexota bacterium | reverse complement strand
CCTCCGGCCGCACCTCCGGCACGATCGCGACGATCGTCGTGCCGCCCGCCTGGCGCGACGCCGACCCGGCCAGCACGCTCTCGAGGGGACGGCCCCGCTTGGCCGCGACCACGGCCAGTGTCTCGAGCAGCAGTTGGAGGTGGTCCAGGCCGCCGCCGGGCGGGACGTAGGTCGCGTCGTCGCCGCTGGTCCCGAGGGCGATCCGCCCGCCGCGCTCAATCACGTAGGCGGCGATCGAGGCGGCGGCGGTGATGGCCCGCTCGAACAGCGCCTCGCGATACACCACCGAGGGGCGATCGAAGCCGCCGGCGTCCAGGTAGAGCGCGATCTGGAGCTGGGCCGTGCGCTCGAGCACCTTGACCTGGAGCTGGGCCCGGCGGGCGCTCGCCTTCCAGTGGATCGAGCGCGGCGAGTCGCCGGGGCGGTAGTCGCGGACGCCGATCGGTCGGAGCGGGTCCGGCTGGAGCATCGTGCGGAGCGTGACGTCGCCCTGGGGCAGGCGGGCGCCCAGGCCGAGCGCCTCGAGCGCGACGACGCGGGGGTAGACGATCAGCCGCGTGTCCACCCGGTACAGCACGCGGCGTGGGAAGAGCCGCAAGGGGTCGGCGACGAGCAGCGCGACCTCCGGCACGGCGAAGAGGCCGCGCTGCCGACAGCGGAGCCGGTAGGTCCGCCGCTCGGAACGAAACGGGAGCATCGTGAGCAACAGGTGGACGGTGCGCTCGCTCGCCCAGGCCTTCTCCGGGACGGCCTCGATCGGGTACAGCCCGAACGGGAGGACCAGGTCGACCTCGAGCCAGGGGATCGGGAGCAGGCCGCGGTTCTCGATTGACAGCGTCAGCCGCACCTCGTCGTCCGGGAAGGCGCGGTCCTCGTCGAAGGTCAGCCCGCAGTACAGTCCCGTCAGCGCCAGGCGCGACCAGCCGCGGGCGACGATGGCCAGCGCCAGGATCAGGCCGGCCATCACGGCGACCGGTTGGGCTTCGAGCCAGGCGGCGACGGCCAGCACGACGGCCGCGAGCAGGATGCCCCGCCGCTCGACCAGCCAGAGCGTGTCGCCGGCCGACTCGCCGTGCTGGGTCAGCAGCGGCGCGGCCCGCATCCGCGGCCCGCGCCGGGGTGCGTCGTGGCCGTCGCGGCCGGGGCCGGTCGACATCACTCGACGGGGACGGGCGTGGACGCGATCACCTCGTCCAGCACGGCCAGCTCCGAGCGACCGCGCAGGCGAGCCTGGCTGTCGAGGATCAGGCGATGCCCGAGCACCGGCGCCGCCAGGTGCTTGACGTCGTCGGGCAGCACGTACGCCCGGCCCCGGAGCGCCGCGAGCGCCTGGGCAGCGTGGTACAGCGCCAGCGTCGCGCGCGGGCTCGCGCCGAGGCGGACGGCGGAGTGCGCGCGCGTCGCCCGCACGAGCGCGACGATGTAGCCGCGCAGCGACGGCTCCACCCGCACCTCCTGGACGGCGCCCATCAGCTCGACCATCCGCTCCAGCGACAGGGCCGGCTCCACCCGGTCGAGGGGGCTCCGGCCGGCGAACCGCAGGAGCAGGTCGTCCTCCTCCTGTTGGCTCGGGTAGCCGAGCCGGAGGCGGACGAGGAACCGGTCGAGCTGGGCCTCGGGCAGCGGGAACGTCCCTTCCAGCTCGATCGGGTTCTGGGTGGCGAGCACGAGGAACGGCGCCGGCAGCCGCCGGGTGGCCCCCTCGAGCGTCACCTGCCGCTCCTCCATCGCCTCGAGCAGGGCCGCCTGGGTGCGCGGCGTGGCCCGGTTCAGCTCGTCAACGAGCAGGACGTTGGCGAAGATCGGGCCGGCCTGGAACACGAACTGGCCCTGGCGCTGGTCGAGGACGTGGACGCCGGTCACGTCGCTCGGCAGCAGGTCGGGCGTGCACTGGACCCGGCCGAAGCTGCCGCCGATTGCCCGGGCGAGCGCCTTGGCCAGGGTCGTCTTGCCGATGCCCGGGACGTCCTCGATCAGGATGTGGCCGCCGGCGAGGGCCGCGACGAGCGTCAGCTCAACGGCGTCTTCCTTGCCCACGACGACGGAGGTGACGGCGCGCAGGACGGGCGCCAGCTCGGCGGCGACGGCGCCGGGTGCGAGTGGGGTGACCATGATGGCCAGTATATCGCGCCGTGCCGGCCCTTCCACCCCAGCACTGATCGATGGGAACCTCCGCGTCAGGGATCCTGGCCCGGCCCTCCCGGCCGCCGATGCGCGTCGCTGCTCGCCGGTGAAGCCCCGGCCGGCTGCATCCATCACACCGCGGCGGATCATACGCGGCGCGGAGGTCGAGCAACTCGGGCCAGCCGCGAGGTCGGCCCGAAGATGGTCAGGACGAGAGCGAGGCGAGGAAGCGGACCGCCTCGACGCGCATCGGCTCGGTCACCTCGTGGCCGGCGTTCGGGAACAGCTCGAAGGTGGCCCGGGCGCCGAACTGTTGGAGCAGCTCGACGTAACGCCTGGCGCGCTCGACCCGGTCGTCGCCGACGTACCGGTCCCACTGGCGCGGCACGTCCTCGACGCGGGTGTCGGTGCCGCCGACGCCGATCCAGTACGCGACCCGCCGGGCGGCCTCCGGGTCGAATGCCCGCCCGCAGATCGTCGCCACGTCCGCCGTGCCGAACGGGTAGCGCAAGGGCTCGGCCGAATCGGTCGCCGCCAGCTTGTAGGTGGTGGCCGGGAGGGTGTACGACCCGGCCGATAGCCCGGCCACTCCGAGCGTGACGTCGGGGTACATCAGCGAGAACCGAATCGCTTCCTGGCTGCCGCGCGAAAATCCGAACAGGACGACCTTGGACCCGAAGGTCAGGCCGGTGCGGCCCGGGAGGTCGTCGATCAGCGCCTTCAGGCGCGGGAGGAGGGCCCCATCCTGGCGAACCAGCTCCGGGTCTCGAAAGTCGCGGTACGGCATCGTCGGGGCGAGCACCGCCCACCCCTGAGCCTGGGCCAGCGAGAGGAGCCCGGTCGCCATGTCGGGGCCGCTGCCGCCCATCCCGTGCAGGACGACCAGCAGGCGGACCGGCTGCGTTCCGGTCGCGGTTGGCGGGTAGAACGCATAGTCGGTGAGCGGCGCGGCCGCGATGCTCCGTGCCGCGGGGACCGTCGGGAGGGCGCTGACCGGCGGATCGTGGTGGACTACCTGACCCTCGGCGCCGGTTTCCGGCGGGGCCCACGCGAGAGTCCCGAGCACGACGACCAGCGAGCCGAACAGCAAGAGCAGGCGGTGGCGCAAGCGGTTTCCCGAAGCCATCATGGGTGCTGGCGACGATGACGCCGCGCGCCGCCAGTGTACCTCGACAGAAGCGCGATTGTAAAGGATCCTTATTGATTTAAGCTTTCTTCACACTCCCGCGACACACTTCGAGGTGGCGAGGGGCCGCGCTTGGAGCGCGGGACGCCACGCGGACGTGCCGCCACGCCGGTCGCCGTGCGCGGGCACGAAGGCACGACGGATGCGACGACGAGCGGCGCCCCGGCTACCGGCGATCGCGCGGCAAGATCAGGCCGTCCGAGCGGAGGCCCCGCCGGCGGGGCCGCGGTCCAGTCGGCTCAGGCCAGCTGGTCGAACCTGTCGAGGAACTTGAGCGCCGCGGCCGACTCGAGCGAGGGGAAGCCGAAGGGCCGCTCGGTGAAGATGTAGGTGCGCGCCGCCAGGCTGCGGCCGCTGAACCCCTTCGCGATCGAATCCTCGTGGACGCGCCGGAACTCCGGGAGCATGCGCCGACACGCGATGTCCGGATCGTGCCGGTCCTCGCGGGACATGCCCGCGCCGAGGCCCTGGTCGTGCATCTGCCAGAGGCCGATCGAGTGGCCGCCGTCGCCGACCGCCTCGGTGTTCCCGCCGGATTCAGCCAGCGCCGCTGCGACCATGATCCGGTCGAGCCCCGAGTCGGCCCCATGCCCGCGGACCAGCGCGAACAGCTCCACCACCGAGAGGTGGCCGCGTCGTGTCCGCCCGTCTCCTCCATTTCCGTCGGGGGCGCGCTCCGGGGCGAGGAACTCGTCGGCGGCGAAGCCGTCGGCCGGGCTGGTCACGCGGCGCCAGTTGCGGCCCTCCGCCGCGACGACGCTGTCCTCGCCGTCCATCAGAGTTCCTTCGGGGAAGGTCCCGATGACGGTGGTCGTGTGGCTCGGGTGCAGCCGCACGTTCAGGCCCAGGTGGCCGGTCCCCGCCACCCGGAACCGCCGGACGCTCAGCCCGGTCCGTGGCAGGCGGATCGTCGAGGTCGAGCCGGCCAGCACGCTGCGCATCAGCTCGACGGCGTTGAAGTCGCGGCCGGCGCCCCCGGCCGGGCCGATGCCGTCCTGGATGCCGTGCCCGATCCCGATGTGCAGGTGGGGTCCGGTACCCTTCGCGTTGCCGGTGTCGCCGACGCCGAAGAGGAAGTCGCCGGTCGACACCCGCGTGTTCGCGGCGACCCGCGGCGGCCGGTCCCCGTGCGCGTAGTAGTAGTCCAGGCCGTCATCCGCTCGGATCAGCACGTTGTTGCCGCCGAACCGATCGGTCGCCTCGGTGCCGACCACAATGACCTGGCCGCCGCACATCGCGACGACCGGCGTGCCCTCGTCGGCGAACAGGTCCGAGGCCCCGGGGTGACTGCCGTGATGCAGCCGCACCGGTCCGGAGTACCCCTGGACCGGGAAGATGTGGCCGACGCCCCCCGAGCGGACATTCCCGTCCCCCGGCTCCGCCCCGTCCGGCACGAGGAGCTCCTGGCCCACGAAGATGAGGTTCCGATTGGCGATGCGGTTCAACGCCACCAGCTCGTCGACCGTCGTGCCGAACCGAGCGGCGATCGCCCCCAGCGTATCACCCGATTGGACGATGATTGTGCGCACGACTCCCTCCCGACTACGCGCCCGAATCGCGGCGCGAACGTCGACGACCGCCCCTGCGCCACTACCGGCTCGATGCGCCCCGAGGTCGTCGACACGCCGAATAGCCCGTCACCGAAGCGCCACGCTCACCCCCCGACCTGCGCGAACCGCGCCGGACCTCACGATGAGCGTACGATCCAATCGCGACCCCCGCATCCGCGGAACCACGTAGTTGAACGCCGAAGACGACTACCTGGAGCCGGCCCCCTCACCCCGCCGAAGAGAGGCCTTGGCCTTTCCTGGTCCATCCCCGCCCGGGAATCAGGCCCCGCAGGGCAAGGTCTGCCTGAACCACTCCGGCGCCTCCGTCGCGTAGCGCGGCCCACAGAGGGTGATCGGCGCGCGATCGGGCTGCTCGAGGGTCGCCGTCCCGTACGCCCCGAGTCGCAGCCAGATCGGGCCGCGCGCCACCACCGAGGGCTGGGTCGTCCGCTCGACCGTCCCGCGCAACGTGCTCCCCTCGCCAGCGTCTTGGCCCGGTGGGACGAGCTGCATGACGGCACGGCCGCCGCCGGTGATGATGCCGCCGACCGCCAGATCGCACGGCTCGGTGACGCCGGGGTCGTCGCACCACTGATAGGTCCGCCACTCGGCGTCCC
Source organism: Chloroflexota bacterium (assembly GCA_030777205.1). Lineage (GTDB taxonomy): Bacteria > Chloroflexota > UBA6077 > UBA6077 > JACCZL01 > JALYGH01. The sequence goes on along the minus strand of JALYGH010000120.1, from coordinate 809 downwards.
CCGTGCCATCCGGCGTGATCGTCAGACTTAGGCCGTGCCGGCCCCAGCGGCCCTCGAACGGCCCGAACCCCGAGGCCGGGGAGGGCCCTGGGATCGGCGCCACTCCCGCGCACGCGCCGGTTCCACCCGGATCGTGACACTCGTCGCCCCAGACGGCCGCCGACGGCGGGTCGATCGAGGTCCCCTCCCAGTAGCCAATCCCCCGCGGGCCCAATGCCCAGTGTCGACACCCGTCCGTGAAGGTCGGCATGTTCGTCGCCTTCCGCCAGAATGCGAGACCGGTCGTGGTGTGCTGGAGGACATCGCCGGCGTCGTTCGGGTGGGCACACTCGATCGGCTCGCCGACGATCGGCCCGAGCCGTGCCGCCAGGACGGCGAAGCCGAACGTGAACTCCGGCGACTCGCCGGGGCGGCAGTACGGAGCCGGTTGCGCCGACGCCGGCGCGGCGGACCAGAGCAGGACGACCGCTAGCACCACCGAGGCCGCGACTCGTCGCATGCCCACCCCTCCAGCAGGATGCTAGCGCGCTTCGCCCCGCCCCACCAGTAGGATCGTGGAGGGAGAACTCTCGTCGCCGAAAGACCGACTCGTGCGGCTCTGGTCCACTAGTCAGGAGTCGGCCACGTCTGAGCCCGCGGGCCCGGATCCAGGCCTAGCAGATGGGTGGTGCCGCCGCAGACCTGGCCAGAGCTGTGGGGCTCTCCCTCACTTTTGGTGAATCAAGCGGCCCGGACGCTTGCGCAGTGGGGCTGGTGCGCGTCTACTGGTAGCCGATCAGCGGACGACCGCTGCCTTGGTAGCAGGGGGT
>JALYGH010000119.1 GCA_030777205.1 Chloroflexota bacterium | reverse complement strand
CACCCGCCCGCCAGGACGGCTGACCCGGACCATTTCCGGAATGGCCCGCTCGCTGTCCGGCACGTGGCAGAGCGTCGTGACGGCGAGGACCGCATCGAACTCGGCGTCCCCGAAAGGGAGCACCCGCGATCTCATCGCGCGAGCGACCGCGCCGCTCCAGGCTCCCGGCTGCCAGCTCGCGGGCCTTGGCCTCGTCGATCCTCCGAATCGCGTCAGATCGCCACTGGCTGAACCGTCCCCGTTCCCAATCGGCCATATCCGCCTCCCCGGCACCAGCACGCTCGCATGGTAGGGCAACCGCGAGGACACCTGGCCAGTGCTCCCGTTTCAGGCAGCAGCGTCAGCGCCTAGCACACGGTTCTCTTGGAAGGGCCTCGACGGATCAATCTTCGCGGATGTAGCCGCGGATGCCTTCCGCAACCCGCGGGTCGCGCAGTTGTTCGTCGGTCATGTCGTGCGCCTGGCGGCCGTGTTCAAGGGACTGCCTGATGACGTCCTCGTCGGTTTCCCCGCGCACGATCGCGGGGCAGTCGGGGAATTCGCCGTCGTCCCGACACGCGAAGGTTTTGGCCACGTCAGCCCCCTCGGCGGTGTTTCGTCCCTACATTAGCGCACGAGGTGCAGGGTGCGAAGGACTGCCGGCATATTCTGCAGCGTGCGATCACGTCGCGGCCCGACAGGGCACCTGGCGTCGGCCTCCCACTAGCGGTACAGCCATGACGGGTGTATCAAGTCTTGGAGGTCTGTCGAGGGGAACCGCGTCCAGCGAGGATTTTCGACATGCCGACACCTTTCACACCGCCGGAGCCCGGCGCGCTCGGGATGGCGCATTGGCTGTCCGCGCCCGCACAATCCGGTCAACGGTTGAGGGAGTGTGCCAACGATGCGGATGACCCACCATTTCGGCGAGACGCTGCGGGCCGCCCCCGGCGACGTCGAGGTCTCCAGTCACCAATTGCTGCTGCGGGCGGGCTACATCCGCCAGCTCGGGGCCGGGATCTTCAGCTACCTGCCGCTCGGCTGGCGGGCGATGCGCAGGGTCGAGCAGATCATCCGCGAGGAGATGGACGCGATCGGCGGCCAGGAGATGAGCATGCCGGTCGTCCACCCGGCCGAGCTGTGGCAGGAGACCGGCCGCTGGTACCAAATCGGCGAGGAGATGGCCCGCTTCAAGGATCGGGCCGGCCGCGACATGGTGCTAGCGATGACCCACGAGGAGGTCGTCGCCGACCTCGTCCGGCGCGAGGTCCACTCGTACCGCCAGCTCCCGATGCTCGTCTATCACATCCAGATCAAGTTCCGGGACGAGCCGCGCCCGCGGGCCGGGCTGATCCGCGTCCGCGAGTTCACGATGAAGGACTCCTACACTCTCGACGCGGACATGGAGGGGCTGGAGAATCAGTACCGCAATCACTACACGGCCTACTTCCGGATCTTCAGCCGGGCCGGCCTGGACGACGTCATCGCGGTGCAGTCGGACGTCGGGATGATGGGCGGCAAGCTCGCCCACGAGTTCATGTTCCTCTGCCCGATTGGGGAGGACACCCTCGCCGTGTGCGACGCCTGCGGCGCGTCGGCGAACCTCCAGGTGGCCCGCTTCCGCAAGCCGGCGCCCGAGACGGAGGAGCTCCGCCCGCGCGAGCGCGTGGCGACGCCGGACACGCCGACGATCGAGGCGCTGGCCCGATTCCTGAACGTCCCGGCGTCCCGGACGGCGAAGGTCGTCTTCTTCATGGCGGCCGTCCCCGACCCAGCCGGCGACGGCCCGGGCGCGACGCGCGAGGTGCTGCTCATGGCGCTCGTGCGCGGCGACATGGAGGTCAACGAGACCAAGCTGACGAACGCCGTCGCGGCCCGGTGGCTGCGGCCGGCCAGCGCCGAGGAGATCCGCGCCGTCGGGGCCGAGCCGGGCTACGCCTCGCCGATCGACGTCACGGGCGCCGTCCTCGTCGCGGTGGACGAGCTGGTCGCCACCTCGCCGAACCTGGTCTCCGGCGCGAACGAGGCCGGCTACCACTTCCTGAACGTGACCGTCGGCCGCGACTTCCAGGCCGACGTGGTGGCCGACCTGGCCTCGGCGTACGACGGGGCGCCCTGTGAGCGTTGCGGGGCGGGGCTGCGGCTGGTGCGGGGCGTCGAAGTCGGCAACATCTTCCAGCTCGGCACCCGCTACACCGACGCCCTCGGCGCGACGTACCTGGACGCTGACGGGACGGCCCGCCCGGTGGTGATGGGCTCGTACGGGATCGGCGTCGGCCGGCTGCTCGCCTGCGTCGCCGAGGCCCACCACGACGAGCGCGGCCTGGTGATGCCGCTCGCGGTCGCCCCGTACGACGTCCACCTCGTCCGCCTCGGGCGCGGCTCCGACGCCGACCTGGCCCAGACGACCGACGGGCTGTACGACGCGCTCCGCGCGGCCGGCGTCGAGGTGCTGTACGACGATCGCGAGGCGAGCCCGGGGGTCAAGCTGGCCGATGCCGACCTGATAGGGATGCCGCTCCGCCTGGCGGTCGGCCCGCGCTCACTCCAGGCCGGCGGCGTCGAGCTGAAGCGACGCGACCAGGCCGAGGTGCGGATCGTCCCGCTGGCCGAGGCGGTCGCCGCCGTCCAGGCGACGCTGGCCGAGCTGCGCGCCGAGGCCGCCGGGCGGGTGCGCAATATGCCCTATCCGGCCGACGACTTGGAGGCGGCTGTGGTCTCCTGACCGGGTTCCTTGTCAGTTGATGATCTCGACAGGGCGCGCCGCAACTCGGTCGCTCCCGGCCTGGCCCCGGCCGTCCGCGGCTCGCCGCCGAGCCGCTCCCCAGCTCCCGTATCGACGTCTCGGACAGCCCCGTTCTGCCCATGGTCCCCGCCCCGTGCCCTGGGCCTCGCCGGGCCCGCCACGGGCTGACGGCGCCACGCCTCCGCGCCCCTGCGTGTGCCCGCCCGACCCGCTCCTCGTCGCCGACATCGCGGGGTGGCCCCAAGCCTGGCGAACCTATTGCAGGTCGCCCCTCCGCCGCGTATGATGGGCCGGCCGTCACTCGGTCCTACTCGTGGAGCCACGACGAGGTCGCTCGCTGGAGGAGGGAACGATGTCACGCCACCGCCACGGCCCCCGCGCGCCGTACCTACTCGACCGGCGCGGATTCTTGCAGGTTGCCGTCGGTTCGACCGGTGTCCTGCTCTTGAGTGCCTGCGGCGGCGCGACGGCGCCCGCGCCACCGGAGGCGAAGCCAGCTGAAGCCTCCAGGCCCGCCGCTCCCGCCGCCCAGCCTGCCACGTCCGGGAAGCCGGCTGAGGCCCCAAAGCCCGTGGCGGCGGCAACCACCCAGGCCGCCCCTGCTTCCAAGGCGCCGATTAGCACTACTCTGGCGCCTTGAGGGTGGGGTAGGAGGCGAGGGCGCGTCGGGCGGCCGAGCGTGTGGGTAGGCGGATGCGGACGTGGCAGGCCGGGCACGAGATGACGAGGAGCAGGGCGGCGAGC
>JALYGH010000118.1 GCA_030777205.1 Chloroflexota bacterium | reverse complement strand
GACATGGCGACCGACAGCGTAGCGTGTCGCCCCGGCCGGCCGCTACGCACTCACGCCGACGTTGGGCGCGCCCGGGCAGCCCCCGGCGCGAACCAGCGATTGCGCGGCACAGCGCCTGTATTGGCGTCCGATTCGGTGGACCCCGGCCTATAATCGGGCCAACACGCGACGCGAGAGGAGAGGGCCGTGCGTCGACCATCCGCCACCGGGTCCCGCCCGCTCGGCCGGGGCATCGCCCTGCTCGCCCTGATGCTCAGCGCGCTCCTCCTCTCCTCGTGCAGCGCCGGCGGGTCCCGCGGGTCCACCGGGAATGCGCGCGTGGCACCGGAAGCTGAGCGCCCGACGGCGCCCCAGGGCGGCCGCCCGAGCGCCACGCCCTCCGCTGATCAGGCGCCCGGTTTCGAGGGCACCCTCTCCTCGGCCGAGCTGACGGCCGTCTACCGCCTGATCCACGAGCGCTACATCGAGCCGGTGAACCATGCGACGCTGGTGGACGCGGCGATGAGCACGATGCGAGAGTCGGTCATCAAGGGTGGCGCCCTACCGATCGATACGGCCCCGCTCGACTTCGCGCCGGCCGTCGAAGGCGATGCCGAGCGCGACTGGCAGAATTTCGCCCGCGCCTACGACGTCGTCGTTCGGAAGCATCCGGCCTGGGCGAGCGAGGCCCGGCCGGACTGGGCGATCCTCCGCGCATTGGTGTCGAACCTCGGGGATGACCACTCCCTCTTCATCGAGCCCGACGAGGCCCGGCGCATGGGCGAGGCGAGCTTCACGGGGATCGGCGTCCGGATGTCGAAGCCCGCGCCGGACCAGCCGCCGGTCATCGTCGAAGTGTTCCAGGGCAGCCCGGCCGCCCGCGCCGGGCTGCGACCGGGCGACCGCGTCGTCACCGTCGACGGCAAGCAGACCGCGGGGCTGAGTCTCACCGAGGTCGTCTCGGCCATGCGCGGCCAGCAAGGCACGCCGGTCGTCGTCTCGATCTCGCGGGGCGGCGCGCCGGCGCTGGAGACGCGGATCACGCGCGGCGCCGTCGAGACGCCGCGCGTCGAGGGCTCGATCCGAGCCGGCGTGATCGGCATCCTGCGCATCCGCACGTTCGCCGAAGGCGTGCCGGAAGCGGTCCAGCAAGTGTTGACCCAGGGCCACAATCGCGGGGCGCGCGCCTGGATCATCGACCTGCGCGGGAACGGCGGCGGCTCGATAGAGGCGATGGCCCGCGTCGCCGCCAACTTCATCGACAACCGCCCGGTTGGCATGGCCGTCGACCGGTCAGGGGCCGCCGAGCCGATCAACGGGCTCGGTCAGCCGGCGATCCCGCGGACGCCGATTGTCGTGCTGGTCAACAAGGAGACGGCGTCCGGGGCCGAGGTGCTCGCGGCGGCGATCAAGGAGTACGGCGCGGCCCCGCTGGTCGGTACCAGGACGGCCGGCAGCGCCGGGATCGCCGCGCCGCGCCCACTCTCGGACGGCTCGGTCGTGCAGATCACCGTCCGCCGCCTCGTCGCGCCATCCGGAGCGCAGATCGATGAGGTGGGCATCGAGCCGGACAGCGAGATCGACCTGACGATCGAGGACCTGGAGCGCGGGGAGGACCCGCAGCTCCTACGCGCGGCCGAGCTGCTCGTCGAAGGTGGCGCGCTCTCGGCCGCCCGCTAGCGGGTACCCGCCCGGGTCAGCTCTCCCTGGACGCCGCGCTCGCCTCGGCGCCCCGACGCGCACTGCCCCGACCGCCCTGGTTCGCGCCACCGCCGGCGCCACCTCCACCGACCGAACCGAGCGCCCGGCGCACCTCGTCGCGGAGCTCGCGCACGAGCTGGCGCGTCTCGTCGAGGATCGCCTCGCTGCGGCCCTGGGCCATGCCGAGATCGGCCGGGATCCGCTCTTCCTGGACGAAGTCGTACGCCATCTTGACGCCGAAGCCGACCAGTACGCCGAACAAGAACCTGAGCATCGATGACCTCCTCACGTCCGGCCGGGGCCGTGGCCACGAGCCCGGTCGGCATCCCGAGCATCGTTCCGCACCTGGTGCGTCCGCCGGGAAGTATACGAGTCGAGTCAGCGCGCGCCGCCGCGCAGGCCCGCGAACAGGTCATCCTCGGGTGAGGTCGCCGTCACCCTCGACTCCACGAGCTGAAACAACTCGGTGCCGAACAGCTCGTCGAACAGGGTCGGCGGCATCCGGGCGAAGAAGGTCTCCGGCCCCATCTGGGTCGCATGCGCCCAGAGTGCCCGGCGCTTGCGCTCGACCCAGCGCGACACATCAACGTACGTCGTGACCAGCTCGTCCGGCGTGCCGATCGGCGGCGCACCCTCGGGCGCCGGCATGTCGCTGACGGCTTGCGCGGCGTCGCCTCGGGCCTCGCTGTCGTTCGCCCCGCTCGGCTCGGGCGCGTCCGCGTGAAGCGGCGGGCGGATGCGGTGCTTGGCTAGCCTGCGCCCGAACTCGGCCATCTGTGAGCGCGGGACCGCCGTGTAGTACAGCTTGGACGGCTGCCACGGCGCCAGCCCGTGTTCCGGGTACCCGCCCGGGTCGCCGGTCCGGGCGAACGCACGGACGGTGATTCGGTTCGCGTTGACGTGGTCGGGGTGCCCATAGAACCCAGTGTCGTCGTAGTTGACGAGCACCTGCGGCCGGTAGCGCCGGATCAGCGCGACAAGCCGGCCTGCCGCGACATCGAGGTAAGCCCGCCCGAACGCATCCGGGTGCTCGTTGTCCGGTGTCCCGAGCATGCCCGAGTCGCGGTACCCGAGCAGCTCCAGGTGTCGCACTCCGAGGATGGCGCACGCGGCGCGCAGCTCCCGCTCGCGAACGTCGGCCAGGTTCTCCGGCGTGGCCCGCGTCGGGTCGCCGATTTCGCCGACCTCGCCGCCGGTGCAGGTGACGAGGACGGTCCCGATACCCTCATCGGCGTAGCGGGCCAGCACCCCTCCGGTCCCGATCGCCTCGTCGTCGGGGCGCGCGTGGACGGTCATCAGCGTCAGTGGCGCGGGCATCGATCCTCCAGAACGGTGGGCGGGCGCCCCCGCGGACGGAATCATTATGCTGCCTCGCGGTTCTGAAACCCGCTCATAAGATGCTCCGACCGAACCTGAACCGTGCTCATCCGTCAGCTCGAGGCCTTCGTCTCCGATGCGATCCATCCCCTCTCCTGCATCCATTGCATGACCGTTTCGCTGGCGCGCGATGGAGCGGGGCCGGGTGCCGTGTGGGGAGAGCAACGAGCCCGACAGATGCTGGCCGAGGCCGGGTTCGCGCACGTCGAGGTCAAGCAGGTTGAGGGCGATCTCTTCAACAACCACTACATCGCCGTGAAGGGCGAGTCGAGCACAGACGTGAGCAGGCCGGTACGAGCTCCAACCACCATGCTGCGGAAGTCCGCACACTTCTGCTGGAACTGCGACCGGGAAACGGACGAGACGATCGTCGTCACCCTGCGCGGGCCATCTGGCCGCGGGATTGCCCTGGCGCTTTGCCGTGCCTGCTACGTCTCCGACTACGCGTTGTTGGCCAAGGGCGCGCCAGAACCGGAGATCGAGCCACCAGGCGACGGGGACGTGTTCAGGGAGTAGCACCGGGTAGGTCGATCAGGCCCAGCCTGAACGCGATCACGACCGCTTCGAGCTTCGACCGTGCGCCGAGCGCCGCGATCGCCTGTGCCAGGTGGGCGCGTACCTCGTCGGCGGGCGTTCCCAGGTGGGCGGCGATCTCGTGGCTGTTCATGCCCGTCGCCGAGAGCTGGAGTACCTGAAGCTGGTCGGGAACGAGCAGTTCGCGCTCCGCGCGCTCGTACGGTCGCATCACGCCCCCATTGCGATCGCCCTCGCGAGAAGCGCGCGTGCGCCGCCGTGCAAGGGACAGGCCGAAACGCGGAAGCGCGGCTCGCTCGGGTCCAAGCCCCCCGGCACACGAGCGAGCCGCCGCGACGCGCAGTCGACGCTGACCCCGCGTGGTATCTATGATGTATCCGTCTCACAAGCCTGTCAGTGCGGTAGGGTCTGGCCTACTTTCGTAAACCTGAGGGCTGGGGTAGGCT
>JALYGH010000117.1 GCA_030777205.1 Chloroflexota bacterium | reverse complement strand
CCGGTGCTCGAGAAGATGAACCTCGGCAAGCAGGGCGTCGATCTCTGCTCGTCGTCGCTGACCCAGAAGTTCGTCGGGCAGTACTTCCGCGACGGCAACTGGCGCCAGTACGTCGATGCCCTGATCTCCGTCTACCGCGACCGTCGCGACGTGATGCTCGAGGCGCTGGCCGAGCACTTCCCGGCCGAGGCGACGTGGACGCGTCCCGAGGGCGGGCTGTTCGTCTGGGCGACGCTGCCCCACTACATCGACACGACCGACCTCCTCGCCCGCGCCCTCCAGGAGAACGTCGCCTTCGTCCCCGGGCGCGGCGCGTACCTCGACGCGCGCGGCGGCGCGGAGATGCGGCTGAACTTCTCGGGCGTCAGCGACGACGAGATCCGCGAGGGCATCCGGCGCATCGGCAAGGTCGTGCGCGAGCAGGTCGAGCTCTTCCACACGATCACGGGCCGTGAGCCGGTGCCTCCCGGCGTCGCTCTGGGACGCCGGTCCCTGAGCACGGAGGCCCCCGCCGACGAGGGGCGCGTCGTGTCCCTGCACCGCCGACGCGCCGGCGGCCGGTGAGTCGCGTCGCCGTCCTGAAGGGCGGCCACTCGCTCGAGCGGCTGGTCTCGCTGAAGTCCGGCGCGCGGGTCGGTGACGCGCTGGGGCGACTCGGCCACGAGGTGGAGGAGATCGACGTCGGAGCCGATCTCGTCGAGCGCCTGTCATCGGCGCGCGCCGACGTCTCGTTCGTCGCGATGCACGGACGCGACGGCGAGGACGGGACGGTCCAGGAACTGCTCGAGCTCCTCGGCATCCCCTACACCGGCTCGCCGCCGTTCGCCTGCCTGCGCTGCTGGGATAAGGTCCTGAGTAAGCACGCGTTCGTCGCGGCCGGCATCCCCACGCCGCCCTTCTACGCCTTCAATCAGATCGCCTTCCGCGAGCTGGGCGCCGCCCTGGCGCTCCCGCAGATCGAGGAGCGCCTCGACTTCCCCATCGTCGTCAAGCCGGCCCGGCAGGGGTCGGCGCTCGGCATCAAGTTCGCGCAATCCGCCGCCCACGTTCCCGGAGCGCTGCTGACGGCGTTCTCCTACGACGACAAGGTCCTGCTCGAGCGCCATGTCTCGGGCCGCGACCTCGCGGTATCAATCCTCGAGGGACCGCATGGGCCGCAGGCCCTGCCGGTCGTCGAGGCGATCGCTCATCCCGATGACGACTTCTACGACTTCGTCGCGCGCTACGAGATCGGGCGCACCACCTTCGCGTGCCCGGCCGCGCTGCCCGACCGCCTCGCCGAGCGGGCGCAGGCGCTCGCCGTCGAGGTGTACCGACTGCTGGGCTGCCACGGGTTCGCCCGCGTCGACCTGATGCTCGACGCCGCCACCGACGAGCTGTTCGTGATCGAGGTCAACGCGATTCCCGGCCTGACCGAGACGTCGCTGCTGCCGCAGGCCGCCGACGCCGCCGGCATCGACTTCGACTCGCTCATCGAGCGCATGCTCGATTCGGCGCTGGTGCGCGCCGCCGGCTGAGTCGTCGGCGCGCCGGGCGGTCAGGTCCCCGGGCGGAGCGGGAGGGCGACTCAGGAGTCGCCGGCCGCGAAGTCCTCCGGCGTCACCTGGTCGAGGAAGTCCTTGAACTTGTCGACGACCTCGTCGGTGTCCTCGACCTCGTGCTCGAACTCGATCGCCGACTCCGCGATGACCTCCACGGCGGCGAAGATGGGCGCGCCGCAACGCACGGCCAGCGCCAGCGCATCGCTGGGCCGCGAGTCGATCTCCACGTCGCGGCCGTTGACGGTCAGCGTTATCGACGCGTAGAAGGTGTTGTCGCGCAGCTCGGTGACCGACACGCGCGTGCAGGAGGCCTCAAGCTCGCCGAGCATCTCATGCAGCAGGTCATGCGTCATGGGCCGCGGCGTGGTGGCGCCCTGCAGCTTCATGAGGATCGCCGCTGCCTCCGGATGCCCGATCCAGATCGGCAGGAACTTGTTCGTTTCGACGGCCTTGAGCAGGACGATCGGTTGCTTGCCGACCATGTCGAAGCTCACGCCGTAGATGACCATCTCCTGCAACGAGCGCTCCTTGGCGTCGGAAGTCCAGCACGGGCAAGTATAGGCCCGGCACCACAGGCTCCCCGAAAGCGGCCGGCCTCAGACGGCAATCGCGATGACCGGGGCGACGAGGCCGGCGCAGCCCCGCGGCCGACCGTCCAATAGTCTCCGCGGGCCGCCGCCGCCGGTGTCGGCCCGTACCCGTCCAGATCGCAAGCCAGGGACCAGCGATGCCCGAAGGAAGCCTCATCGCGGACGAGCCGTCCGCCTCCGGTCCTCCCGCGACGCTCGACCCCTTCGCGACGCTGCGCCGCGACATCCGTGGGCTCGCCGCGCTGCTCGGGCAGACCCTCGTGCGCCAGCAGGGTCCCGAGCTGCTCGAGCTCATCGAGCGCGTCCGCTACGCGATCCGCGAGGACCGGCCGGGCGCGGCCGCGCTGCTGGCGGATCTCGAGCCGGCGACCGCCACGCCGCTCGCGCGGGCCTTCACCACCTACTTCTATCTCGCCAACGTGGCCGAGCAGGTGCACCGTGGCTGGGAGCTGCGCACGATCCGCGCCGAGCGGGGCACGTGGCTGTCGCAGACCGTCGACCGGATCGAGGCGGCGGGCTACACCTCCGACGAGATCGCCGCCGACCTCGCGCACCTCAACCTGCGGCCGGTCTTCACCGCGCATCCGACGGAGGCGGCGCGCCGCACGGTGCTCGCCAAGATGCGCCGCATCGCCGATCTGCTCGAGGAGCGACACCGCGCCCTCGGCCCGTCCGGCACGCCGACCGATCCGGTCGCGTCGCGGCGCATCGACCGCCGTCTCGAGGAGCTGGTCGAACTGCTGTGGCAGACCGACGAGATCCGCGGCTCGGCACCCGAGCCGATCGACGAGGCCCGCAGCGCGGTCTACTACTTTGATCTCCTGCACCACGACGCCGTCCCGCACGTCCTCGAGTCGCTGGCCGAGGAGCTCGAGCGCGTCGGTGTGTCGCTGCCGGTGAACTCGCGCCCGATCTCCTTCGGCTCGTGGATCGGCGGCGACCGCGACGGCAATCCCAACGTGACGGCGCGCACCACCCTCGACGTCCTCGCACTCCAGCACGACCACGCGCTGCGCGACGCCATGGAGCTCGTCGACGAACTGCGCGAGCACGTGTCGGCTTCGATGCGGATCGCCGGCGCCTCCGACGAGCTGCTCGCCTCCCTGGCCGAGGATCTCCGCCGCCTTCCGGAGGTCGAGCCGCGATATCGGCGCCTCAACGCCGAGGAGCCCTACCGCCTGAAGCTGACGTGCGTCAACCACAAGCTCGCCAACACGCGATCGCGCCTCGCCCAGCGGCGCCCGCACGAGCCGGGCCGCGACTACCTGGGCGTGGCCGAGCTGCTCGCCGACCTCGACGTGGTGCGCGTCTCGCTGGCCGCCAACCGCGGTGAGCTGATCGCCCGCGGGCGGCTGGAGCGCGCCATGCGGACGCTGGCCGCCTTCGGGTTGCACCTGGCGACCCTCGACATACGGGAGCACGCCGATCCCCTCCATCGAGCGCTGGGCCAGCTGTTCGACCGCCTGGGCGGACGGGAGCCCTACGCCGACCTCGATCGCGACCGGCGCCGCGCGTTGCTCGCCGAGGAACTCGAGTCACGGCGCCCGCTGGCCACCGCCCCGCCCCCGCTCGACGACGGCTCCGCCGAGACCTTCGAGACCTTCCGCGCGATCGGCACCGCGCTCGACCAGTACGGGCCCGAGGTGATCGAGTCCTACATCATCTCGATGTGCAAGGGCGCCGACGACGTCTTCGCCGCGGCGCTGCTGGCGCGCGAGGCGGGGCTCGTCGACATACACGCCGGCAAGGCGCGGATCGGCTTCGTACCGCTGCTGGAAACCATCGAGCAGCTGCGCGAGGCCGAGACGATCCTCGAGCAGATGCTCTCGCACCCCGCCTATCGGCGGCTGGTGGCCCTGCGCGGCGACGTGCAGGAGGTGATGCTCGGCTACTCGGACTCCAACAAGGAGGCCGGCGTCACCACGAGCCAGTGGGAGATCCACCGCTGCCAGCGTCACCTGCGCAGCGTGGCGACGCGCCATGGCGTGCGCCTGCGCCTCTTCCACGGCCGCGGCGGCACGGTCGGGCGGGGTGGCGGGCCCACCCACGACGCCATCCTCGCCCAGCCGTGGGGGACGATGCTCGGCGAGATCAAGATGACCGAGCAGGGCGAGGTCATCTCCGACAAGTACCTCATACCGGCCCTCGCGCGCGAGAACCTAGAGCTGACCCTCGCGGCCGTCGTCGAGTCCTCGATCCTGCACAAGCACTCGCGGTCCTCTGCCGAGGAGGTGATGCGCTGGTCGCAGGCGATGGACGAGATCTCGGCTGCGGCCTTCGCGCGCTATCGGGCGCTGATCGACGACCCGGACCTGCCGGCCTACTACTTCGCGTCGACTCCGGTCGAGCTGCTGTCGGAGCTCCACTTCGGCTCGCGCCCGTCGCGCCGTCCGGACTCGGGGGGCGGCCTTGAGGGCCTGCGCGCGATCCCCTGGGTGTTCGGTTGGACGCAGTCGCGGCAGATAGTGCCGGGGTGGTACGGCCTCGGGTCCGGACTGGCGGCCGCGCGCGCCGACGGGCTGACCGACGAGCTGCTGCGCGAGATGCTCGCCAAGTGGCATTTCTTCGGCAACTTCCTGGGCAACGTCGCGATGACCCTGGCCAAGACCGACCTCGACCTCGCCGGCCACTACGTGCGCGAGCTGGCGCCACCGGAGCTCCATCGACTGTTCGAAACCATTCGCGCGGAGCACGAGCTGACGGTCTCGGAGATCCTGCGCATCCTCGGCAGCGATCGCCTGCTGGCCGACAACCCGGTCCTCGCGCGCACGCTCGAGGTC
>JALYGH010000116.1 GCA_030777205.1 Chloroflexota bacterium | reverse complement strand
TCGCCGCGTCTCCTTGTTACACTCGATGAGGACGCACAGCCGTCGCTCGTCCGTCGCTGCGCCTGCTTGCTCCGGCGCGGTCGGGCGGGCAACGCCGGACTTGGGCGGTGCCGGATCCGTGGTCAGTCACCGGCCTCCTTTGTTACTCGATTCTTGCTCCTCAAGAGGACGTTCGCCGTGTTCGACCGCCAGGCGTATATCGAGAACCTGATCGACTACTACCAGAACCCGCGCAACAAGGGCCGCATCGAGGATGCGACGGTGAGTGCCAGCGGCGGCAACCCCGGCTGCGGTGATGTCGTGACGATGTACGTCAAGGTCCGCGATGGGATCGCCGAGCAGATCCGCTTCGAGGGCGAGGGCTGCACGATCAGCCAGGCGGGCGCGTCGATGGTGGCCGAGAAGTACGAGGGCCAGCCGCTCAAGGAGATCGAGGCAGCCAGCACCGACGACATGATCGACGAGATGGGCCGCGAGGTCGTGATGAGCCGAATCCGCTGCGCGTCGGTTGGGATCGGCACGCTGAAGGGCACGGTCCAGGAGTATCGCAAGCGGCAGATCCAGCAGGAGCTCGCCGCGGATACCTCGTCGTCGTAGCCCACCGGGCGGCAGGAGTCCCTCTGAGACTGCCGTGAGCGGCCGACGGTCCGCGCCGGTCTGGCACGCCGTCTGCGTTACACGACGCGAAACCACGACCGGCCGCGAGGCATCGAGACCCGAGGAGGGACATCGCCATGACGGCGCATATCACGCCCGGCGCGGCGTTCGACTTGCTCAAGACGACCTATACGGAGTGGAGCGAGGACAAGGCCTCGCGACTGGCGGCGGCCCTCGCCTACTACACGGCATTCTCCATCGCGCCGCTGCTGCTGATCTTGATCGCCATCGCCGGCTTCTTCTTCGGCGAAGCGGCCGCGCGCGGCGAGGTGTTGGCCCGCCTCGAAGGTCTCGTCGGCAGCCAGGCGGCCTCGGCCATCCAGACGGCCGTGCAGAATTCCAGCCAGCAAGGCGGCGGGGTCGTCGCGACGATCATCGGCCTCGCGGCGCTGATCTGGAGCGCGTCGAACGTGTTCGGCCAGCTCCAGGATGCGCTGAACACGATCTGGGGAGTCCAACCCGCTCCGAACGCCGGGATCCTTGCGACGATCAAGCGCCGCGTCCTGTCGATGACGATGGTGCTCGGCATCGGCTTCCTGCTGCTCGTGTCGCTCGTCCTAAGCGCGGCGCTCGGCGTGATCGGCAACTACTTCAACGACCTGCTGCCCGGCGCTCCCTGGCTCTGGCAGGTCATCAACTTCATCGTCTCGCTCGGCGTCATCACATTGCTGTTCGCGGCGATCTATAAGGTCCTGCCGGACGCTGAGATCCAGTGGAGCGACGTCTGGATCGGCGCGGCGGTCACGGCGCTGCTGTTCACCGTCGGCAAGCTGCTGATCGGGCTGTACCTCGGCTATGCTAGCGTCGGCTCGACGTTCGGCGCGGCCGGCTCGCTGCTGGTGTTCCTGGTCTGGGTCTACTACTCGGCGCAGGTCCTGTTCTTCGGCGCCGAGTTCACCCAGGTATACGCGCGGAAGTACGGCTCGCACATCGAGCCCGCCGCCGACGCAGTCGCAATGGACGCGGTGGTACGCGCCGAGCAGGGCGTGCCGCACAAGGCGGCCGTCGGCAAGGCGGCCACGGAGAAGGGCACGCCCGACCGCAAGCCTAAGGCCCGCGAGCAGGCCGACGAGCGTGAGCGGGTGACGGCGGCCAGTTCGCGAAGCTCGGATGCGGGTCGCTACGATGGACACGTGACCAATGGCCACGACGGCAAGGGTCATCATGACAACGGTCGGCACTTCGATGGCCAGGCATCCCAGCGCCAGTTCGGCGCCCCCCCGGTCCGGCCGCACTCGAAGTGGAACAAGAAGGCGAACCAGGTAGGTCCGGATGGCAAGAAGCAGCCGAATCGACCGGAGCGCCCGGCCGCGGGCTCCAAGGCGAGCCTCAAGTCCCTGATCCCGATGGGCCTGGGCGCGCTTGGCGTCCTCTGGGCGACGCGCGACGAGGACAAGAAGGCGGCCGCCGGCGGCAAGAAGCGCCGCTAAGCTTATGCCAGGCCCGACTAGCCCTGTCGAGGCCCACGACTGACGCAGCGGCCGCCTCTTCCTGAGAGTGCCGTGAGCAACGCTCAATCCGGTACCAGTCAACTGCCTGCCCGCGAGCTCGGTCAAGTCCGGCCCCATGGCGGCAGCCCGCGAACTACGGAATGTGCAGAGAATGTCTGCATCGGCACTCACCCCGCTCCGGTCTGGCACGGTGCCTGCGCTAGGCGACGTGCAACCTTGATCGGCCGCGAGGCCCTGGGAGCCGAGGAGGGACACTGCTATGGCGCCGCCTATCACGCCCCGCGCGGCGTTCGATCTGCTCAAGACGACCTATACCGAGTGGAGCGAGGACAAGGCGTCGCGGCTGGCCGCGTCGCTCGCCTACTACACGGCATTCTCCATCGCGCCGACGCTGCTGATCTCGATCGCCATCGCCGGCCTCATCTTCGGCCAGGAGGCGGCGCAAGGCCAGGTCTTTGCCCAGGCCCGTGGGCTGATCGGCGACCAGGGCGCCGGCGCGATCGAGACAGCCGTCCAGAACTCCAGCCAGCAGGCCGGGGCCGGCCTACTGGCGACGATCATCGGGCTCGCCACGCTGCTCTGGAGCGCCTCGAACGTGTTCGGCCAGCTCCAGGAGGCGCTGAACACGATCTGGGAAGTCCAGCCCAACCCGAACGCCGGCATCATGGCGACGATCAAGCGGCGCTTCCTGTCGATGACGATGGTGCTCGGCATCGGCTTCATGCTGCTGGTGTCGCTCGTCCTGAGCACGGCGCTCGGCACGGTCGGCAACTTCTTTAGCAACCTCCTGCCGGGCGGCGCCTGGCTCTGGCAGGTCATCAACTTCGCCATCTCGTTCGGCGTCATCACCCTGCTGTTCGCGGCGATCTACAAGGTCCTGCCCGACGCGACGATCAAATGGAGCGACGTCTGGATCGGCGCGGCGGTCACGGCGCTGCTGTTCACCGTCGGCAAGCTGCTGATCGGGCTGTACCTCGGCTATGCCAGCGTCGGCTCGACGTTCGGCGCGGCCGGCTCGCTGCTGGTGTTCCTGGTCTGGGTCTACTACTCGGCGCAGATCCTGTTCTTCGGCGCCGAGTTCACCCAGGTGTACGCGCGGATCTACGGGTCGCACATCCGGCCGGCCGAGGACGCGGTGGCGATGGACGAGGTCGTGCGGGCCGAGCAGGGCGTGCCGCACAAGTCGGCCGTTGAGAAGGCGGCGGAGAACGGCCGGGCGCGCGGCCGCGCCTCGGACGAGCAGGCAGAGAGCCGTGAGCAGGCCAACGAGCGCGAGAAGGTCGGGGCGGCCAGTTCGCGAAGCACGGACGCACGACGCTCCGACGGACACGGGACCAACGGCCACGTCGGGATGGATGCGCACGACGACCGGCGGGGCGCGCGCGACGGACGCGACGAGCGCCGGTTCAGCGCGCCGTCGCTGCGGCCGCACTCGAAGTGGAACAAGAAGGCGAACCAGGTAGGTCCGGACGGCAAGAAGCTGCCGAATCGGTCGGAGCGCCCGGCCGCCGGTTCCAAGGCGAGCCTCAAGTCCCTGATCCCGATGGGCCTGGGCGCGCTCGGCATCCTCTGGGCGACGCGCGACGAGGACAAGAAGGCGGCCGCCGGCGGCAAGAAGCGGCGCTGAGTCGGTGCAAGGCCGGGGGCGGACGGAGGGCCAGGCGTGGGGCGGACGGCGTCCGCCCCTACGCCGTTCCTGATCCCTGCCCCTCGGCCCCCACGACCAGCGCCTTGAAGTCATCCTCGGTGAGCAGGGTGGTGCCGAGCTTCTGGGCCCTGGTCAGCTTCGAGCCGGCGTCCTCGCCGACGACGAGGTAGTCCGTGTTCCTCGTCACGCTTTCCATCACCTTGCCGCCCAGCTCCTTGATCCGCGCCTCGATCTGCGAGCGCGGCGCGGTCAGGCGACCGGTGACGACGAACGATTTCCCCGCGAGCGGCCCGTCCGTCCCCTCGGCGCGGGCGCGGGGCTCGTCGGCGAAACGCACGCCGGCCGCTCGCAGCCGCTCGATGACGTCGCGGTACTCGGGGTCGGCGAAGTACTGGACGACGCTGCGGGCGATCTTCAGGCCGATGCCCTCGATCGCGCTGATCTCCTCCTCGCTGGCCTGCATCAGCGCGTCGAGCGAGCCGAAGTGGTCGGCCAGCAGGCGCGCGATCTCGGTACCGACGTGGCGGATGTTGAGGGCCGAGATCAGCCGGGCGAGCGGGCGGTCCTTGCTCGCCGCGATCGAGTTCAGCACGTTCTGGGCGCTCTTCTCGCCCATCCGCTCGAGCGGGACGAGCTGCTCCTTCGTCAGGGAGTAGAGGTCGGCCGGGTCCTTGACGAGGCCCTGCTGGAGCAGGACGGCCAGCAGCTTCTCCCCGACGCGGTCGACGTCCATCGCGCCGCGCGAGACGTACAACTCCAGCCAGCGCCAGCGCTGGGCCGGGCAGCGGATGATCCCGCCGCTGCAGTAGGACATCGCCTCGCCCTCGGGGCGGACGACCGGCGAGCCGCAGACCGGGCAGGTCTTCGGGATCTCGTACGGCTGGGCGTCCGGCGGGCGCTTGCTGAGGATCGGGCCGATCACCTGGGGGATGACCTCGCCGGCCCGCTGGACGATGAGGGTGTCGCCGATGCGGACGTCCTTGCGGCGGATGTCGTCCTCGTTGTGGAGGGTCGCCAGCCTGACGATCACGCCGTTGATGTTGATCGGCTCGAGGATCGCATACGGGTTGAGGCTGCCGGTTCGCCCGACGTTGATGCCGATGTCCTTCAGGAGGGTCGTCGCCTGGGTGGGCGGGAACTTGAAGGCGATCGCCCAGCGCGGCTCGCGGCCGACGGCGCCCAGCTCGCGCTGAATATCCAGGTCGTCAATCTTCACCACGACGCCGTCGATATCGTAGGGCAGCGCCTCCCGGCGCTGGCCCCAGGTGGCGACCTGGGTGACGACCTCGTCGATCGTCTCGACACGGACGTTGTGCGAGTTGGTCTTGAGGCCCAGCTCGCGGAGCCGCTCGAGCGCCTCCCAGTGGTGGCGCGGCTCGTTCTCGGAGACCTGGCCGAGCGCGTAGAGGAAGATGTCGAGCGGGCGGCCGGCGGTGATGCGCGGGTCGAGCTGGCGGAGCGAGCCGGCCGCACAGTTGCGGGGGTTCATGAACAGCGGCTGGCCGGCGGCGGCGCGCTCCTCGTTGATGCGATTGAAGGCGGCGCGGGTCAGGTAGACCTCGCCGCGCACCTCGATCAGCTCCGGCGGGGCGTCGGCGAGCCGCAAGGGGACGCTGCGGATGGTGCGGATGTTGGTGGTGATATCGTCGCCGCGGATGCCGTCGCCGCGCGTCGCGCCGACGGCCAGGCTGCCGTTGCGGTAGGTCAAGCTGACGGCCAGCCCGTCGATCTTCGGCTCGAGGACGAAGCCCCGAATCTCGCGGCCGAGCAGGCGGGTGGCGCGGGCATACCAGGCGCGCAGCTCCTCCTCGTTGAAGGCGTTGGCCAGGCTGAGCATCGGGATGGTGTGCTGGACGACGCCGAAGCCCTCGACCGGGGCGCCACCGACGCGCTGGGTGGGCGAGTCCGGGTCCTGGAGCTCCGGGTGCTCCGCCTCGAGCGTTCGTAGCTCGCGCATCAGGGCGTCGTATTCGCCGTCGGAAATCTCCGGGTCGTCGAGGACGTGATAGCGATAGTTGTGGTAGTCGATGAGCCGCCGCAGCTCCTCGACGCGCTCCTTGACGACCGCGAGATCCTCGACCGCCACGCGTCCCTCCTCGGCCGATCGGCCCTGCTGCCCGAATGTCACATGCGCTTGATCACCCGCGAGCACATTGTATCTCGCACAGGTGTTCTAGCGGCGGGCGGGGCGCTTGCGATCGTGTCACACGGAAGGGGACGGCCCTTCCTGTCCCCTCGCTCGTGCACAGCGAGACGAAGACCGGGCGGCGTTGAGGACGGTGGTCCGGGCGTATATTGGTAGTAGCTGGATGGCTTTCGGTGGTCGCCGGTTGGCTTTTCGTGGTCGCCGGTTGGCTTTCGGTGGTACCGGAATCGCGCCGACCAGGAAGGGATTGGGTTCGTTTTCCCATTTTCGCTGTGTGCCGTGCCTGCGCAACCCTGAGCGAGAGAGCAGCGTGCGCCGGTGTGGCGCCCGGCGGGCCGGGGCGCGGTGTGCTGATGCATGCTGGCATGGGACGCTACAGGGTGATGCGCGGTCACGGGGGGCTCCGGGGGCGAGCGTGGGTAGCCTTGGGAAAAAGTAGCCGTGAGGAGGCACCGTGATGCACACGAGCGCAGGGGCGTCGAGAGGGGCGCGGTGCTTGGCGCCGCCCATCCGATATCATCTGCCGCGCTTCGAGCCCGCGGGCGCTCACGTCCTTCCCCGATTGGAGCGCCCGCCGGGTGGCCGCGTCGACGCCGCGGCCGAGCGGAGATACGTACCCTCCCCGTTCATGTGTGGCATCGCCGGCACCCTCACCTGGCACGCGCCCCCCGATCCGTGCGTCGTCAAGCGCATGGCCGACCGGCTGCGCCATCGCGGTCCGGATGCCGAGGGGGTCGTCACGCGCGGGCCGATCGCGCTTGGGCACCGCCGGCTGTCGATCATCGACCTGAGCGAGGCGAATAACCAGCCGCTGGCCGACCACACCGGGCGCTTCTGGATCGTGTTCAACGGGGAGATCTACAACTACCGCGAGCTGCGACGGGAGCTGCTCGCCGCCGGCGCCCGCTTCCGAACGGCCGGCGACACCGAGGTCATCCTCGAGGCGTACAAGCGCTGGGGCGTCGAGTGCCTCCAGCGTTTCAACGGCATGTTCGCCTTCGGGCTCTGGGACGAGCCCCGGCGGCGGCTGTTCCTGGCGCGCGACCGCCTCGGCGAGAAGCCGCTGTACTACCAGCCGCAGCCGGACGGCGGGCTGGCGTTCGCGTCCGAGCTGCGGGCGCTGCGGGCGCATCCGGCCGTCTCGACCGAGATCAGCCCGACCGCGCTCGGACATTACCTGGCCCTGAACTACACCCTCACGGCGTCCTGCATCGTTGAGGGCGTCCAGAAGCTGCCGGCCGCGCACTACCTGGTCGTCGAGGAGGGCCGTCCGTCGTACCCGGTCGAGTACTGGGACCTGGCGAGCCACTTCCGCGACAAGCGGCGGTACCGCTCGGAGGGCGAGGCGGCCGAGGCGCTCGACGCGTTGATCGAGGACGCGGTGCGCCTGCGCCTCGTCAGCGACGTGCCGGTCGGGGCGTTCCTGAGCGGCGGGATCGACTCGGCGACGGTCGGGGCGGCGATCGGGCGGCTGCGCCCGGCCGACGACAACCGGACTTACAGCATCGGGTTCGTCGAGGGCACCTTCGACGAGCGGGCCGAGGCGCGCGAGGTCGCTCAGTTGCTCGGTCTCGATCACCGCGAGCAGGTCGTCGACGTCGAGATGGCCGCGCTCCTGCCGGACATCGTCGCCGCCGTCGACGAGCCCCTGGCCGACACCTCGCTGATCGCCTGCTACTTCCTGGCGCAGATCGCGCGTCGGGACGTCACCGTCGCGCTCTCGGGAGACGGCAGCGACGAGATCTTCGCCGGCTACGAGACGTACCCGGCCGACAAGATCCACCGCGCGACGCGCTGGATCCCCGGCTGGCTGACGCGCGGGCTGGTCCGCGCGGCGGACGCGGCGGTGCCGGTCAGCTTCGACGCCGTCAGCCTCGACTACCGAGTGCGGAAGTTCCTGCGTGGGCACCCCCTCACGTCGGAGCGCGCCCACTACTACTGGCGGATCATCTTCACCGACGACGCCAAGCGTCGCCTGGTCCGGCCGGAGTGGCGCGACCGGCTCGTCGCGGCCGACCCGTTCCTCGTCTTCGCGAAGTACCACGAAGACGTCGCCGAGTGTCACCCGCTCGACCAGGCGCTCTACGTCGACATCAAGACCTGGCTCGTCGACGACATCCTGGTCAAGGTGGACCGGGCGACGATGGCCCACTCGCTCGAGGCGCGGGCGCCGTTCCTCGACCATCGGCTGGTCGAGTTCGCGGCGTCGCTGCCGCCGGAGTGGAAGCTGAAGGGGATGCGCAAGAAGCATCTCCTCAAGGCCAGCCAGCGTCGCCACCTGCCCCGAGCCGTCATCGACCGGCGGAAGCACGGCTTCAACACGCCGGTCTCGGAATGGTTCCAGAGCGGGCTGGCCGACCTGGCGCGGGCGGCGACCCACGACGAGGCGCTCGGTCGCTGGTTCGACCGCCAGACGATCGACGAGCTGTGGCGGGCGCACAGCGTCAAGGCCGAGGACAATGGGCTGAAGCTGTTCGGCCTGGCATGCCTCGGGCTCTGGCTGCGGCAGGCGCCGTGAGCCGGAGCATCCCGGCGACAGGGGCCGCGGGAGGAGCACCGGCGCCGGGCATGACCGGGCCGAGCGGCGCCGGTCGCGTCGCGACGACCGGCTGGCGGGGCCTGGCGCGGTCGCCCGATCTCTGGGCGATCCTGCTGATCGTCGCGGTCGCCACGGCCATCCGAATCGCCTTCGCGGCCAGCGCGCCGCCATTCATCGACCCGGATGGCGAGGGCTACTACCTGCCCGCCCACGATTTGGTGGCCGGGCTGCCGTTCCAGCCGGACCTGCGGCGGACGCCGGTGTACCCGTTCTTCATCGCGGCCGTCATTCGGCTGTTCGGCGAGGACCTCCAGACGCTGGTCACCGTCCAGCACTTCGTCGTCGGGCCGCCGAGCGCGGCGCTGACCTTCGTGCTCGGGCGGCTGCTGACCGGACGCCTCGTGGCGCTGGTGGCCGGCTTGCTCATCGCCGTCTCCGGGCCGTTCCTGCTCTACGAGCATTACCTCCTGACGGACGGGCCGTTCAC
Organism: Chloroflexota bacterium; assembly: GCA_030777205.1. Taxonomy (GTDB): domain Bacteria; phylum Chloroflexota; class UBA6077; order UBA6077; family JACCZL01; genus JALYGH01. The sequence continues at coordinate 353 of JALYGH010000116.1, read as the reverse complement.
CGTCCTGCTGCTCCTGACGCTGGTCGTCGTGCTCTGGGCCGCGCGGCGCGCGAGCCTCGGCTGGGCGGCCCTCGGCGGGCTGTTGTTCGGCGTGACGATCCTCTGTCGCCCGGCCGGTCAGGTGCTCGCGCCGGTCCTGGCGATCTTGCTGATGATCGAAGGTGGGCCGCTCCGGCGCCGCCTGGCGGCCATGGCCCTGTGCGGTGCCCTGGCCGTGCTCGTCGTCCTGCCGTGGATGGCGTCGAACTACGCGCGGCACGGCGTGTTCGCGGTCGCCGGGAGCGGGCGCTACCTGCTCGCGCGGGTGGTGAAGAACGACCCGGGCGGCTACAGCTTCGCGCCGCCGCCCGGGG
>JALYGH010000115.1 GCA_030777205.1 Chloroflexota bacterium | reverse complement strand
GCTGAGGAGCATGACGACGTCCATCGCGAGCGCCGTCCCGAGCGCCCCGAGCGCCGCCGCGACGAGGCCGACGACGAGCGTGGTCCGGTGGCCGACGCGATCCGCGATCGGGCCGACGACCAGACCGAACGCGGCGGCCGCGAGCATCAGCAGGGCCGGCACCTGGCCGAGCAGCGTCACCGACGTGTCGAGCTCGCTGGCGATGAACGGCAGGAACGGACTCAGCGCCAGCGTGCTGAGCAGGGAGACGAACGGCGGCAGGCAGACCGCGGCGAGCGAACCCGGTCCCATCCGGGTGGCCGGTCCGCTCGCCGCCACGGATTTCGCCCCGGCCATCGCCGGCCGGATCAGCCCGCAATGGCCGGGCGGACCGGCCGCACTACTCCAGCTCGCTCAGGACGCGCCGGACGTACTGCGCACTGCGCGCGTCGAGCGTGAGCTGATCCCCGAGCTGGGCGCCCTCGACGGCCAGGTAGCCCTGGTAGCCGGCATCCGCCATCGCCGAGATGGCGAAGCGGTAGTCGATGTCACCATCGTCGAGCGGGACGCGGATGTACCAGGACTTGTGCAGCTCCGGAATGTGGAGCCGACGCAAGTTCTTGCAGTGCCAGTACTTCGAGCGCGGCGCGAGGGCGAGGATCGCCTCCTCGCAGGTCTCCTCCGGGAACTCGTAATGCCAGTAGATGTTCCCGAGATCGGGGTTCGCGCCGACGTTCTCGAGCCCGACCATGTCGAGCAGCAGCAGCGTCGACTTGGAGTTGTCGGCGATCGAGCCCTGGTGCACCTCGATCGAGATGTCAAGACCGAGGTCGGCGGCGAGCTGGCCCGCCTCGCGCAGGCGCTTCGCCGTCTCCTCGAACTCGTACATCGTCGCGTAGCGGCTGCCGCCCTGCGAGACCGGCTCGCCGCGCCGGTCGGCGCCGGGGCCGCCGGGATGGGTGGCCGGCGTGACGAACGTCGTGTTGATGACGGTGGCGCCGATCGCCTTGGCGTAGCGGATCGAGCGCTCGAGCTTCTCGCGGGCGGCCGGGCCGGCCGTCGGGTGGCCAATCGGTCCGCCGGCCCGCACGCAGAGGGCCGGCAGGCCGGCGTCGCGCAGCTCGGACCCGAGCTCGCGGGCGTCGGCCTCGACGGCGATGTCCGCGCTCGCGACCGGAATCTCAACGCCGTCGAAACCGATCGCCTTGACGCGCTGCAGGTAGCGCGGGCGGTGCTCCTTCGGCGGCATCGTCCCGAACAGATCCTGCGTGCTCGGGTAGAACACGCCGCGTCGCAGCGCGTAGCAGAGCTTCATCGATATTCCCTCCCGAGTCTGAGGCACGGTTTATGGCTAGCTCGGCCACGTGCACCGGCCGACTGCGTTGGAGAACGGTAGCGCATCGCGCGCCGGCCCCCCAACCCGATGCAGTCGGACGCGGTCAGTACCGACGGCGACCGCGACATCCTCGCGAGCATGGAGTTGCTGGCTCGGATCGACGACGGTGCCGCCCTTGAGCAGCAGGTCGAGGCGGATCTGCCCGGCCGCGGGCGACTGGGACGCGGGCTGTCTCGGCATGGCTCCTCTTCATGGGCGCCGCGAGCCGGGCGGTTTCGGGTGGCGACAGCGGAGCACGCCAACTCAGGTAGTCGAGGCGGCGCAGTCCGGCAACCGGCCGGAAGCCGTGGCCGAGTGCCTCGTCCGCGCGAGGCTGGGGTCCGGTCGGCCGTCAGGGGGCGGACGGCCGACCGGAGCGGGAAGGGCTGGCTGGCGGGTGAGCGCACTTCCGCGCGTCGATCGCTGGCGCGTTCGACGCTTCCAACGTCCGAGGCGAGGTTGGCGGAGTGGGGTCGCGATGTCGTCGCGTTCCGCCGCGCCCCGGGTGTCCGGCGAGCTTCTGGGGGACCAACTCGCCGACCCGCGCTTGCCTTGACATCATAGGCGGCGGAGCTGGCCGAGTTTGTCAGGACGGCTCCCGATCGTGCGGACCGGTTTTTCCCACACTGTTGTAGGAGTTTTCCCCACAGATGGCACCGCCGTGGCGCGTACCGGGGACCTACTCCTGGCCCGGTTGGAGTAGCCCCCGACGCAGCGCGTACTTCACCAGCTCGGCGCGATGGTGGAGGTTCAGCTTGTCCATGACCCGCTGGCGGTAGGTGTCGACCGTCTTCGGGCTGAGCACGAGCTGATCGGCGATCTCCTGGGCCGTGTAGCCGGCAGCCGTCAGCTTCAGGACCTCGCGCTCCCGCTCCGAGAGGGTCTGGTAGCTGTCGACTTCCTTGCCCGCCTTCACGCGGTCGAGGTAGTCCTCGAGCAGCATCTTCTGGGCGGGCGGGTCCAGGAAGACCTCGCCGCGATGGACGGCGCGGATCGCTTCGAGCAGGTCGGTGTCGGCCTGCGACTTCAGGACGTAGCCCGAGCCGCCAGCCTGGACGACTGGTAGGAGGTACTGCTCCTCGGCGTGGACGGTCAGGATCAGGACGCGCGCACCGGTCTCGAGCTGGCTGATCCTCCGCGTCGCCTCCAGCCCGCTCATGCCCGGCATGGCGATGTCCATCACGACGACGTCGGGGCGCAGGCTGACCGTCTGCTCGACGGCCTCGAGGCCATTGTTCGCCTCCCCGACGACCTCGAGATCCGGCTCGGCGCCGAGGAGCAGCCGCAGGCCGCTGCGGAGGATCGGGTGATCGTCGGCGAGCAGGACGCGGATTGGGCGCCGGATTTGGACGTCGGCCGAGTTCGTCGATTGCATGGCGTTGCCACCATCAGGCTACCAGACCTGCGACGGGGAGCGAAGGATTTTCGGACTCGCTCTGCCTGCTCCCTGGAGGCGAACGTGAGGGCCCCCTCCAGGACCACGAGCTCGGAACCCGGAGATATCCGCTGGAGACGACCGGAATGACGTGGTCGACAGCGGCGAGGGCGTCGCGCCATCCGATCTACCCCACGCCTTCGAGCGCTTCTACCGAGGCGAGAAGTCGCGGGCACGCGGCCAGGGCGGGGCCGGGCCGGGCCGGGCCTGGCCATCGCGCGGGGGCTGGTCGTAGCCCACGGCGGCCGCATCTGGGTCCAGAACCGACCGGACCGCGGCGCCTGCTTCAGCGTCGCGCTTCCCAAGGCCGCCGCACCGGCCTGAGCCTCGCCGGGCGGGCTGACCACCGGCCCGCCGTCCGGGGTGCCCGGGGCCGCGATCACCGGCACCCGGGGGGCGGCGCAGGGTGCCGCTCCCGGTACCGGGCGCTCCGCGACCATGGTTGCCCTCCACCGGGGAAGGGCCGCCACACTCGGGCGCTGCAAGGGGCGGGCGCTTCGCGTCGGGGGAGCGGCCATTCCGAGCGCCGCGCAGCCCAGGGTCGGTATCCTTCTTCTGTCGCCCCTCGACACGCGGCCGCTGGCTTGTCGGCGTACCGCCCCCGAGCCTCGCGCGGCATCGCCTGTCGCGGGCACCATTGTTACACACCGTCATCACACGCCGGGTCGGCTGAAGCCGGGCCCGGGACGCCGGCGCGCGGCGGCGAGCGGGAGGTGCGCGTGCTCGACTACAGACTGACGTACGCGGCCCACCCGGAGGTCCGCCTGCGCCTAGAGGAGCTCGAGGCGCGGACGCTCTCGAAGTTCGCCGCGCGCAGCGCCGACGCCTCCGGGCGGCGCTGGCCGCAGGCTCCGGATCCGCTCCGCACCGCCTACCAGCGCGACCGCGATCGCGTCATCCACTCCAAGGCGTTCCGGCGCTTGAAGCACAAGACCCAGGTCTTCATCGCGCCGAAGGGCGACCACTACCGCACCCGCCTGACCCACACGATGGAAGTTACCCAGGTGGCCCGGACGATCGCCCGCGCCCTCCGCCTGAATGAGGACCTGACCGAGGCGACCGCGCTGGCCCACGACCTCGGGCACACGCCGTTCGGCCACGCCGGTGAGGACGCGATGGCCGAGATCCTCGGCCACTTCCGCCACAACGAGCAGAGCGTCCGCGTCGTCGAGTACCTCGAGCGGAACGGGCGCGGTCTGAACCTCGCGGAGCAGGTCAAGGACGGCATCCTGCGCCACTCGAAGGTCCGCGAGGACGTCGCGGCGCAGGGCTGGGGCGTCGCCAGCACTCTCGAGGGCCAGATCGTCAAGCTGGCCGACAGCATCGCCTATCTGGCCCACGACATCGACGACGCCATCCGCGCCGGCGTTCTCACCCTCGACCAGATCCCGCGCGAGTTCCGCACGGCGTTCGGCGACACGACCGGCGAGCGGATCGAGTCGCTGGTCAGCGACATCGTCGACTACAACTGGCACGTCGCCGTCGACCAGGGCGCCACCTGGCAGGAGGCCGTCGGCAACGGCATGGCGATCAGCCTGAGCCCCCGTGCCCTGGAGCTGAAGAACGGCCTCCGCGAGTTCATGTTCAAGAACGTCTACACCGAGTCGGCGGCCAAGGAGGACGTGCCGAAGACGAAGTTCGTCATCCACGCCCTCTTCGAGTACTTCTGCAAGCATCCGGATGAGCTGCCCCACGAGTACCGGAACAACCCGCGCGACGAGCCGATGGAGCGCCGCGTCGCGGACTGGATCGCCGGCATGACCGACCGCTACGCCGTCAAGACGTTCGAGCGGATCTACGTCCCGCAGGAGTGGGCCATCTTCTCGTAGAATGGCGCGGCCGGTATGGCGAACGAGGACGGCCGACCACTACGTCCGGAGCTGGCCGTCCCCAATCAGCACCCACTTGTAGGAGGTCAGCTCCTCGACGCCCATCGGCCCGCGCGCGTGCAACTTGTCGGTGCTGATGCCGATCTCGGCCCCCAGCCCGACCTGGCCGCCGTCGGCCATCCGCGTCGATGCGTTCCAGAGCACCGACGCGGAGTCGACCTCGTGGATAAAGCGGCGGGCGGCCTGCTCGTCGCCGGTGACGATCGTATCGGTGTGGGCCGAGGAGTAGCGGTTGATGTGGCGGATCGCCTCGTCCACGCCGCCGACCACCTTCACGCCCAGGATGTAGTCCAGGTACTCCTCGTACCAGTCCTCCTCGGTCGCCGGGCGGGCGTCGGGAAGGATGCGACGGGTCGCCTCGTCGCCGCGCAGCTCGACGTTCCGCATCCGCTCGGCCAGGCGCGGGAGCAGCTCGGCCGCCACCTGCTCGTGGACCAGCAGGTGCTCGGCCGCGTTGCAGACGGCCGGCCGCTGGACCTTCGAGTTGACGACGATCTCCTCGGCCATCGCGAGGTCGGCGGCGGCGTCCACGTAGACGTGGCAGTTGCCCTTGAAGTGCTTGAGCACGGGGATCTTGCTGTGCTCGGCCACGGCCCGGATCAGGGCCTCGCCGCCGCGCGGGATCACCAGGTCGATCAACCCGCTCATTTGGAGCAGCTCGTTCACCGACTCGTGATCGTAGCGCGGCACCGTCTGGATCGCGTCGGCCGGCAGCCCCTCGCTCGCCAGCGCCTCGGAGAGCACGGCGACGATCGCGCCGTTCGACTCCTTCGCCTCCGAGCCGCCGCGCAGGATCACCGCGTCCGACGCCTTCAGGCAGATCGCCGCCGCGTCGGACGTCACGTTCGGCCGCGACTCGTAGATGAACAGCACCACGCCGAGCGGGACGCGCACCCGCTGGACGCGCATGCCGGATGGCGCGACGGACTCGTCGAACACCTTGCCGACCGGGTCCGGGATCCGGGCCACCGACTCCAGCCCGCGCGCCATCTCATCCAGGCGCGACTCGTTCAGGATCAGCCGGTCCACCTTCGCCGGGCCCATTCCGGACGCCTTTGCCGCCTCGACGTCGTGCCTGTTCGCCGCCAGGATGCGGTCGGCTTGTTCGCGCAGCCCCCGCGCCATGGCCAGGGTCGCTCGCGTCTTCTGCTCGGCGCTCGCGCCCCGCAGCGCGATGGCGGCAGCGCGGGCGCGCTCGGCCAGCTCTCGCAACGACGTCCGTTCTGCCACTTCGATCATAGTCTCACCATGTTGTTCCTGTGGATGACTTCGTCGAAGATCTTACCTCCTAGCAGGCCGGCGATCTCGGACGACTTCTTCCCCATGATCTGGCGGACCTGGTCCGCCGAGTAGTTGGTCAGCCCCTTGGCGATGCGCCGGTCGTCGTGCCAGACGACGACCGGATCTCCCTCGACGAAATGTCCCTCGCAGCCGATCACGCCGGCCGGCAGCAGGCTCTTCCCGCGCTCGACCAGCGCCCGGGCCGCCCCCGCGTCGACGATCAGCTCGCCCTGCTCCTTGAGCGTGTGGGCGATCCAACGCTTGCGGTGATCCAGCCGATCGCCGGACGGCCTGAACACCGTCCCGGCGACCTCGCCGCGCTCGATCCCGCCACCCAGGATCGCCGTAACCGACGCCTTCTTGCCGTCGGCGACGACCAGCGTACCGCCCATGCTGGTGATCGTCTTGGCTGCCCGAATCTTCGACGCCATGCCGCCGACCCCAACCGCCGAGTCCGGCACACCGGCCAGCGCCTCGATCTCCGGCGTCACCCCCTCGACCACCGGGATCAGCCGCGCTGTCGGGTCGACGCGCGGATTCGCGGTGTATAGCCCGGCCACGTCCGACAGCACGATCGTCAGCGCAGCGTCGACCGCGCTCGCGACGAGGGCGGAGAGCACGTCGTTGTCCCCGAACCTGATCTCGTCGATCGAGATGGTGTCGTTCTCGTTGATGATCGGCAGCACCCTGCGGTCCTGGAGCCCGGCCAGGGTATTGCGGAGGTTCAGGTAGCGGCGCCGGTCCTGGAAGTCGTCGTACGTCAGCAGGAGCTGGGCGACGACGTAGCCGCGCTGGGCCAGCACCTCGTTGTATGCCTGCATCAGCAAGCTCTGCCCGACCGCCGCGCACGCCTGCAAGTCCGGGATGGTGACCGGCCGGCGCTTGAACCCGAGCGGGGCCAGCCCCGCGCCGATCGCCCCCGACGATACGAAGATGACCCGGCGGCCCTGCTCCCGCGCGTCGATCAGCTCGTTCAGCAGGCGCGCGATGTTCGGCCTATCGAGCGCCGCCGTCCCCTTCAGCAGGACGCCGGTGCCGGCCTTGACGACGAGCGTGTGAGAGCTCATGGCGAGAGTGGTTGTAGCAGGTTCCCGCGGCACCCAGCCTCGGATGCGAGCAGAACGCCGGCGGGGCCGGGGCGCATCGCTCCCCGGCCCCGCCGAATGCCGCGCGACTACGAAGGAGCTTAGCGCTCGTCGTCGGCGTCCGCCCCGCCGAAGTCCAGGCCGCCCAGGTCGAGGTCGCCGAGCGACATGCCCGAGGCATCGAGGTCGGCCGCGGTCGCCGTCCGAGCGCTCGCCCCGTCGCCGAGGTCGTCGTCGATGCCGTTGTCGTCGTCGCCCTCGTCGTCGACCAGGGTGTCGCCGTCCAGCAGGTCCGGCAGCCCGCCGTCGAGCGCCGCGAGGTTCGGCACGCCGTCGATGAGGAGGTCACCGTCCTCGCCGATGAACAGCTCGCCGGCCGGCGCCCGTCCGCCCTCGCGGGCCTCGCGGAGCGCCTCCAGCCGGGCTCGG
>JALYGH010000114.1 GCA_030777205.1 Chloroflexota bacterium | reverse complement strand
TCGGCATGCCGCTCTACATGGTCCAGGCCAGCTACACGCCCCAGGCCATCGCGGCGATGATCAAGAGCCCGCAGGACCGCACGGAGGCGATCCGGACGCTGGCCGAGGGCGCCGGCGGGCAGGTCCGCGACGTGTTCTTCAGCCAGGGCGACTACGACGTCGTCGTCCTGTACGAGGCACCCGACGCCGAGGCGGCCAACGCGATCGCGCTCGCCGCGATCGCGCCCGGCCACTTGAAGGCGTTCAAGACGACACCGCTGTTCACCGGCGCCGAGATCATGGGCGCGATGCGCCGGGCCGGCCAGCTCACGATGCGGCCGCCGAGCTAGGGCGACCGATCTACCGGCGCCGGTACGCGCTCGCCCACGGGCGCGGAGAGGCCCGGTGGTAGGCATGCTTACCACCGGGCCATGTGGCCGCGTGGCGGGCCGCTATGGCGCGCTCAGGGTCGTTCTCGTGCGTCAGGAACCGAGGCCGAGGGCGCACTCCGGTGGCCGGGGGTGCCGATCGTGGTGAGGAAGACGCCGGCTCGACCGGGGTGATCCTCGTTGTCGGAGGGGCAATGCTCCTTGCCCAGCGTCAGCGACTCCATCCGCCCGTACTCCAGGAGCCGCGGGGGGCGGTACTCCTTCTTGTGCACGGCGGGGCCTCCTTGTGCGGCCGACGCCGGGCGAGGAGCATGCCGAGTCGACTGCATGCACCAACGCGCGCCCGGAAGCGTCCCGAGCAAACAGTGGACACCAATCGCAGGGTTGCCGGCATCGAGGCAGTATCGATTTCTCGTTGAGATGGTGCCGAATCTGCCCGACGGGCCCCGGGAGCCGTCCCGCGGGCTCCGGGGTCGTGGCGTCGCGCTCAGGGCCGCTCAGGCGCCCGTGCAGCACGTCCCGTCGCGGTCGTCGTCGTCGCGGATGTGGCTGACGAGGCCGCGGATCGCCGGCGCCACGCCGGGTAGGTGGCCGGCCAGCTCGCCCACAGTGCGGGCCTCGATCGCGTAGGCCTCGTCCGACCAGAGCCGCTGGAGCCGGTCGTACAGCGGCTTCTGCTCGGGCGTCAGCGTGCGCTCGAAGGCGGCCTCGGCCTCGGAGACGGCGCGGGCCACGGACTCCAGGTGCGCGGCGTAGTCGGGGCCGGCGGTCGTGTCGTTCACGGGGGTCCTCCGAGGGGCGAACGGCCGATGTTCGGAGATTCCGAACGTCGGCCCGTCGAATGGTCAGCGGGCCGACGGCAGGTCGGGCACGGCGGCCTCGACCAGCGCATCGGCGATGTACGGCGCGACGTACGCGCGGTCGGCGGCGTCGAGGTCGCGGACCAGGTCGGCGAGCTCCAGGCAGCGCAGGACGGCGGTCCCGCGCAGGGTGACGGCGATCGGCTCCCAGCCGGGGGCGACGGTGACGGGCACGGGCTCTGGGGCGGCGATGGTGGGAGCGGGCATCCGGGATGCCTCCTTCCTTCATAGCGGCCCGGGGACCTGCCCCCGGGCCGCGCTGCGTGCCGGCTGTTCAGTCGTCGGTTTCGGGGAACAGGATCGAGTAGCGGTCGCGGGTCGGGCGGATCGCGACCGTGGCCTCGATCGGCAACTCGCACGGTGCCCGCCGGCTCGCCTCGCGGGCCTCGCGCATCGTCGCAGCCAGGCTGTGGCTGCAGATCCCGCGGCGGGTGAAGCCGGGGCACGTGCAGGCCTCGGCGGCGGTGTAGTAGGTGTTGGTCCGCCCGCGGACGATCCAGAACGCGCGGCCGTCCTGCTTGCGGCGGGCGTGGGACAGTCCCCCCATGCCGGCCACCCACCGCGGCCCGGAACGCGCGCCGCAGCGCACCCGAATGCGCGCCCGGACCGCCTTCCGGGCTAGCACAAGGGCCGATTCATCAATATCTTCGCCACTATCGAGTCCGCCGGCGCCCCCTCGGGGCCGGCGTCGCGCCGGGGTGCGCCCGGCGGCAGCCGGCATCGCGGCCCCGCGACGTAGCGGGAGATGGTGGGCCGGCTCAGACCAGGCCGAGCACGCGCAGGATGACGATGATGATGACGATGAGGCCGATCAGCGCGAGGATGCCCACGGTCCCACCTCCCGAGTGTCGACCGTCAGAGCAGGAGCACCACGCCGAGCGCGAGCAGCGCCGCGATGACGCCGATCGCCGCGAGGATGACGAAGTCCGCGTCCACGGGCATGCCTCCTTGGTGGCGGT
>JALYGH010000113.1 GCA_030777205.1 Chloroflexota bacterium | reverse complement strand
GGCCGAGATCCTCCAGAAGCAGGCCGGGGTGCTGTGCGGGCTACCGGTCATCGAGGCCGTCTTCGCCCTGGTCGACCCGCGCGTGCGCGTCGAGCGGGTGGCCGAGGAGGGCACCTGGGGCGAGCGGCGGGTCGTCGCGCGGCTGGAGGGGCCGGCCCGCGCGATCCTCTCCGGCGAGCGGACGGCGCTGAACTTCGTGCAGCGGCTGTCCGGGGTGGCGACGGCCAGCCGCCGCGCCGCCGAGGCCGTCGCCGGCACGCGGACCGAGGTGCTCGACACCCGCAAGACGACCCCCGGTCACCGCGTGCTCGAGAAGTACGCCGTGCGGGTCGGGGGCTGCCGCAATCACCGCGCCGGCCTGGACGATGCCTTCCTGATCAAGGAGAACCACATCCGCGCGGCCGGCGGGATCACGGCCGCGGTCGAGCGCGCGAAGCACCGGGCCGGGCCGACCCAGCGCGTCGAGATCGAGGTGACCAACCTCGACGAGCTGGACGAGGCCATCGCGGCCGGCGCCGACATGGTGCTGCTCGACAACTTCGTTGACCCGGACGGCGGCACGGCCCGCCTGCGCGCCGCCGTCGAGCGGGCGGCCGGGCGGGTCCTGCTCGAAGCGTCCGGCATGGTGACGATCCCGCGGCTGCCGGCGGTGGCCGAGACGGGGGTTGATTACGTCTCGCTCGGCGCGCTGACCCATTCGGCCGGCACGCTCGACTTCTCACTCGAAGTGATCCTCTGACCGACCAGCGTAGTCCGGTGGCCGACGACGGTCCCGCGACCGGAGGTGCTCCCATGGCAATCGACCTGCCCGTCCTCGCACCCGGTGCCGAGCCGGCCCTCAGCCCATCCGAGATCGTGGCGATGCAGGAGGAGGTCCGCGCCCTCGCCCGTACCCGACGGGCCGTCATCCTGGCCCACAACTACCAGGTGCCGGAGGTCCAGGATGTCGCCGACTTCGTGGGCGACTCGCTCGGCCTGGCTCGCGAGGCGACGCGCGTCTCGTCCGACGCGATCGTGATGTGCGGCGTCTACTTCATGGCCGAGACGGCCAAGATCCTCAACCCCGAGCGGACCGTCCTACTGCCGGACGTCGAGGCCGGCTGCTCGCTGGCCGACGCGATCACGGCCGAGGACGTGCGCGCCTGGAAGCGCGAGAACCCGGGCGCGGTCGTAGTCAGCTACGTCAACACGACGGCCGCGGTGAAGGCCGAGTCCGATTACTGCGTGACGAGTGGCAACGCCGAGGCGGTCGTCCGCGCCATCCCGGAGGACACGACGATCCTGTTCCTGCCGGACTTCTTCCTCGGGACCTGGCTGCAGAAGCGGCTCGGGCGGAAGAACATGAAGGTCTGGCTCGGCGAGTGCCACGTCCACGCCGGCATCCGCCCGGAGGAGCTGGCCGCGCAGCGGGCGAGCTTCCCGGACGCCGACCTGTTGATCCACCCGGAGTGCGGCTGCAGCAGCCAGTACGTCTACGGGCGCGAGAACGGGATGATGTCGCCGGAGCGGAGCTACGTGCTGTCGACCGAGGGGATGCTCAAGCACGCCGCGACGAGCGGGAACGACACGTTCCTGGTGGCGACCGAGACGGGGATCATCCACCGGCTGCGCAAGGAGATGCCGAGCAAGACGTTCCTGGCGGCCGACCGGGCCGCGGTCTGCAGCTACATGAAGCAGATCACGCTGCCGAAGCTGCACCGCGCGCTCCGCGACATGGACCCGGAGATCGTCGTCGATCCGGAGGTGGCGGCGCGGGCGCGCGTCTCGATCGACCGGATGCTCGCGATCACCGCCTGACGGCGTACCATCCCGCGCGACGCTCGCCGCATCCCGAACCGGGGCGTGGCGGGCGTCACCCGGTACTGGCACGGAAGCGCCGCGGCACGGGCCATGTGCTACGCTGAAAGTGCGACCATCCCCGCTCGCCCGATCGGTTGTGCTGCCCGGCTTCGAGCTGCGCGTTGAGCGGCTGTGGCAGCTACCGCCGCCCTCGGTCGCCGACGTCATGCGCGCGATCGGCGTGTAACGAGACCGGCCGGCGGCGGCCAATTCAACGGGGGACGAAGCTGGTCTGCACCTGGACCGGCTCGCCCTCAACATCCGCCAGCGCGACGACCTGCGCCTCGTAACCGGGCATCGCATCGCCGATGTTGAACGCGATGGTCGCCTCGCCGTTCGCGTTCGTGAGCACCATCTCGTCGCCCGGCGGCCACCGCTCCTCGATCGTCTCGTAGTACACCCTGAGCGCGACGGGCACGTCAGCCAGCGGGCGTCTATCGCGCGTCAGCCGTACGGTCACGCCGAGATCCGAGCCGCGCGGCGGGTTCTGGTCGCTGATGCTCACCTGGGTGCCGATCGCACCGGAGCCGGTACTCAGCCTGGCCACGGCCGTCGACCTCGGGAGCGGGGTTGGGGTCGGCGGGGGAGGCGTGGCCGTCGGAACGATGGCGCGCTGCACCAGGACCGGGCGTGGCGTCGCCGCGGGCAGGGCGGCGACTGCCGTCGGCACCGACGGCGATGCGGCGAGGTCGCCGCCCTGCCCGAACCTCGGCATCGAGGAGCGATAGAGGCTCATCGCCGCGCTGGTGAGGCCGGCAAGAACCACGAGGACGAGCCCGGCCGCGAGCGCGAGGATGATCGCGCCGCGCAGCCCGTTCGGCCACCGGACCAGTTCACGCGGCCACCGGAGCGGTGCATTCGGCCACCGGAGCCGGAGCC
>JALYGH010000112.1 GCA_030777205.1 Chloroflexota bacterium | reverse complement strand
GCCTGGGACTACATCGTGGTGTACGCGCGCAACCTCCAGGCCGGCGACCGGCCGGCCTTCCTTGACGGTGCGCTCCTCCCCTGGAGGCCGGAGCACACCGTCACGCTGAACGGCGTCGAGTACGCCTGGATCTACGACGCGGCGAACGGCATCCCGGTCGGCGCGACGTACGGCGGCCTCGTGACACTGGAGGGGTACGCCGTCGATGACGCGAGCGTTCGAGCAGGACGCCGCTTAGTCGTCCGGCTGCGCTGGCGAAACCTGGCCGAGCTGCCGCCGGGCCTGTCCGTCCAGGTCGAGCTGTGGCCGACCGGTGATCGTTCCGGCCTTCGGTCGCTGCACCCGCTCGCGAGCGGTGACGGGGAGTCACGCGGGGCCGCCGGCGTCCGATACACGGGGCGCTACGAGCTGCCAGTCGACCCCGGAACGCCGCCCGGCAACTACGTGCTCGCCGTTCGGCTGATCGATCAGGACGGCGCCGCCCTGCCACTCTCCGCCGCGCCCCCGCGCGACGACGCGGCGCCGCCCGAGCCTGACGCCGTCGTCCTGCGGACGATTCAAGTGCGTTAGTCGGTGCCGGGTGGCATACAATCAGCCCGCGCCGTTCCGCGCCAATGCCGCATCCCGTCCGGGGTACTCATGGCACTCTCCCGTGTCCTCGCGGTACTGCTGACGCTCGTGCCCGCGCTCGTCGTGTCCCCATCACCTTCGTCGGCCGCCGCGCCGCCCTTCCACGAGTTGTGGCGGGCCGGTCAGCACGATGGGTTCACCGGCTGGGCGCTGGCGGGTGTCCAGGTGTCCGACGGGCGGCTCGTCCTCGACGCGGCGGCGATCCGCGCGGGCGACGGCCTGCCGGCCGAGCGCCCGGATGACCTCGCGACCGTCCCGGCCGGCGTGGCAACGGCAGTTGGGCTGGCCCTCGGCCCGGTCCGTGAGACCGCGGAGCCGTTCACCGAGCTGATCCCGTCCTGGAACGCGGCCACGCCGCCCGGAACGTGGGTCGAGATCCGCGTCCGGGTCCGAATCGGTGACCGCTGGACTGGCTGGTACGCATTCGGGTCGTGGTCGACCGACGACGCTCCGGGGCGGCGCGCGAGCGTCGCCGACCAGCGCAACGAGGACGGCCGCGTCCTGACCGATACCCTCCGGCTGCGCGCGTCCTCCGAGGCGTACCAGCTCGCGCTCTCGCTTCACGCCGACGACCCCGCGCGGTCGCCGTCCGTCGAGATGGCCGCCATGCTGGCCTCGCGCCCATCTCCGACGGCTCGCGATCTTGCCGCCGACCGCTCGACCTGGGGCACGGTCCTCGACGTGACGGAGCGCTCGCAGATGGTCTACCCGAACGGTGGGCCGGTCTGGTGCTCGCCGACCTCGACGAGCATGGTGCTGGCGTACTGGTCCGACCAGCTTGGCGCCCCCGTGCTCTCGCGGCCGGTCCCCGAGGTGGCCGCGGCGGTCTACGATCCGGTGTACCGAGGCAACGGCAACTGGTCGTTCAACGTCGCGTACGCCGGACGTGAGGGCCTGACGGCGTACGTGAGCCGGATGTCGTCGGTCGCCCAGATCGAGCGCTGGATCGCGGCCGGTGTACCGGTCGTCGCCAGCCTGGCCTGGGACCCGGGCGATCTGCCGAACGCCTCGGTGCCCTCGACAAATGGACACCTGCTCGTCGTGGTCGGCCTCACCGACGACGGGCAGGTCGTCGTCAACGATCCGGCCGCGGACCCCCGCCGCGGCCAGTCGGTGCGCCGGGTCTACGACCGCGCCCGGTTCGAGTCGCTCTGGCTCGAGCACTCCGGCGGCACGGTCTACCTGATCCACCCCTCGACCCAGGCGCCGCCGTCAGCGGATGCCTACGGGGCGTGGTGAGGTCCTCGCCCCCAGGCGTCTCCTATAGTCGGCGGCCCACGATCAGCACGACCGCCGATGCGACGGCCAGGAAAAGGGCGAACCCGCCGAACGCGGCGCCGATCCCGATTGCGCCGGCGACCGCGCCGAGGACCGGCGCGGCGAAGCCGCCGAGCTCCTGAGTCAGCATGTGATAGCTGCCCATCACCGTCGCCCGCCGATGGTCGGGGGCGCTGTCCATCACCAGCACCTCGGTCACGGTCATGCGCATCGCCGCCGCCAGCCCGATCGCCACCAGCGGCAGGACGACCAGCTCGTTGGGGATCGCGGTGAGCGCCCAGACCGACGGCCCCATCAGGCCCATGCCGGTCATGATGACCGTCTTGCGCCCGAGACGATCCGAGAGGTAGCCGCCCAGCGGCGCGCCGACGAGCCCGACGAGGTGCGGGACGCCGAACAGCGCCGCTGCCGTCAGCCGGTCGATGCCCTTGACGTCGACGAAGTAGAGCGTCATGAACGCCAGCATCGCCGCGTACGACATCTGGAACAGGATCGACGTCGAGACGAGTGGCCCGACGGTCTTGAGCACGGTGCGCAGCTCGCGGAAGACGGCAAGCCGGTCGGTTGAGCCGCGCCGCTGCTCCGGCTGCTTCGGCACGAGGAACCAGATCATCGCGCCAGTCAGTATCGGCGCCCAGGCCAGCCAGAGGTAGGGCGTGCTCCAGGTCCCCGTCCAGCCGACGAGGTAGGCGGCGCATAGCGGTACCGCGAAGAAGCTCAGGTGGCCGCCGGTGATGTGGAAGCCCATCGCCGCGCCGCGCACCCTTGGCGGGAACGCCCGAGCGAGCAGTGCCGCCGCCGGCGCGTGGTACGAGCCGGCGATCAGCCCCATCAGGACGAGCAGGGCGAGCAGGTGCCAGTACTCCGTCGAGAAGGCGACCGCGGCGCTCACGAGGCCGGTCAGGATGAGGCCCCAGACGATCACCGGGCGCGACCCGACCTTGTCGGCGAGGACGCCGATCGGCGCGTTGGAGAGCCCGAGGCTGAGGCTGAATGCCGAGACGAGGAGACCGGACTGGGCGTACGAGAGGCCGAAGCTGTCGCGAATGACCGGCAGCAGCGGGTTGAGCAGGCTGTTGCTAACGTGGTGCGAGAAGTGGGCCGCCGTGAACCCGCCGAGCAAGAGCTGGCCGCGACCGGTCCGCAGCGTGATCTCTTATGGCTTGGCGGCGAGCGCCGGTCCCGCGGGTATCGGGTCCGCTACGGTCGTTCGAGCCGCCTCACCGAGCGCCATGCTGTCCTCCGGGCCGCGTCCGGCCGACCACCCATTGTGCCACAGCGCGCGTCAGGCACATCGTCGGCAGCATGGGTTCCCGGTAGACAGGATGAACAAGATTGACAGGATGGGGTCTTCTATCCCGTCGATCCTGGTCATCCTGTCCACAGCGCGGTATCTGTCACGCGGTCGCGGAATCGGGAGCGGGGGCCGCGGCGGTGGTGCGTCGCGGGGCGGACATCCGCATCGCCAGCGTGCCGAGCAGTCCGAGCGCGTCCACGCCGGCCCCGACAAGCAGGGATCTCGTGAACGAGCCGCTCGGCTCGGCGAGCAGGCCGCCGACGATCGGTCCGATCATCTGGCCGACACTCATCAGCACGACCGCCAGGCCGACGCCGGCCGGCGCGAGGGCAGGGCCGACCACGGCGCCGGCCGCCGCGCTGATGACGCCGGCGAAGCACCAGACGGTGAACCCGTAGAAGATCGCCGAGACGGCGAACCAGCCCGGATCGGTCGCCAGCGCCAGGAGCAGCAGACTCGTCCCCTGGAGGGCGAACAGCAGGACGAGCGTCGGGCGGTGGCCGAGGCGATCGGCGACCGCACCGACGAGCGGGGCCCCGACGATGCCGGCCGCCCCGTTGAGGGCCCAGAGCTGGCCGACGAGGATCGGGTCGAGGCCGTGCCCCCCCACAAGGTGTGCGGTGAAGAACGTGCCGTAGGTGATGTAGGCGACCCCGTAGAGCAGGAACACCCCGCCGAGCTGCCAGACCGCGCCCGACGTGTAGACCTGCCGCAGGGACGCCAGGAGCGGCGGCCGCCTGACCGTCCGGGGCGGGTCGCGCACCAGCCAGGCGACGACGGCGGCCACGGCCAGGACGACGGCCGCCATGCCGAACCAGGCGAGCCGCCAGCCGCCGGCCGGGTCCATGACGACCAGCCGCGGCACGACGAACCCGGAGACGAGGAAGCCGATCCCGCCGCCGGCCACGACGACGCCGGTGGCCAGCGACCAGAAGCGGGGCGGGAACCACCCCGTGCTGATCGCCAGGACCGGCACGATGACCGCGGCGATCGCCCCGCCGGCGATCACCTGGCCAATCGTCGCCAGGGCGATGCCGCGCGAGAGGGCGGTCAGCGCCAGCCCAACGGCCGCCGCGAGCAGGCCGCCGACGATCGTGCGGCGCATGCCCAATCGCGTCGCGAGGGCGCCGGCCGGTAGCGAGCACGCCAGGTACGCCGCGAACGACCAGCCGGCGATGAAGCCCATGTCGGCCGCGGCGAGGCCAAGGCCGGCCTGCATCGCCGGCAGCACCAGGCTGTAGCCGAAGCGGACGAAGCCGAGCGCGCCGGCGAACGCGAGGGTCGACGCGGCCAGGACCGCCCAGCGCCGCCCGACCAGGCCGAACAGGGCACGGTCCGGCCGGGCCGCCTCGTCCGCCTCGCGCATCGCCACGACCGTGCTGGCCTCCCGCCCGGATGGTATCCGACAGCCTGCCCGTGACCGTTCCGAAGGCGGACTACACGCCCCCGTGATGGCGACGATTGGCCGATCCGGACGCGACCGGGAGCCGATCTCGACCTCGGTGGCCGCCGATCCGTCATACTCTGTCGATACAATACAAACCGACGACGATCGGGAGAGAATTCGTGACCGACCAGGCCACCCTCGAGGCCGTGCCCCTCGACGAGAGCTCCTACCGACTGCCGAAGACCGTCGTCCCCGAGCGCTACGAGTTGACCCTCGCGCCGGACCTCGGAGCGTTCACCTATACCGGCGAGGAGCGCGTCGCCATCCAGGTCCGCGAGCCGGTCCAGGAGATCGTGCTGAACGCGCTCGACCTGGACATCCGCGAGGCGTACCTCGCCAACAACGCCGGTGTTCGGCTGGACGGCGCGGTGACGCTGGAGCCGGAGAACGAGCGGGCCCGCATCGCCCTCGCGGGTCGGGCCGAGCCGGGCGCCTGGACGCTCCACCTGTCGTTCAGCGGGATCCTCAACGACAAGCTGCACGGCTTCTACCGCAGCACCTACCGCGACGAGAACGGCAACGAGCACGTCATCGCCACGACCCAGATGGAGGCGACCGACGCGCGCCGCGCCTTCCCCTGCTGGGACGAGCCGGAGTTCAAGGCCGTCTTCGCGGTGACCCTGGTCGTCGACGAGGACCTGATGGCGATCTCGAACGCCCGCGAGATCTCCTCGACGCCGGTCGGCGACGGCAAGAAGGCGGTCCGGTTCGCCGACACGATGAAGATGTCCACCTACCTGGTGGCGTTCATCGTCGGCCGACTGGAGGCGACCGAGCCGGTCGATGTCGACGGCACGCCGCTGCAGATCATCTTCGTGCCCGGCAAGCGCAACTTGGCCGCCTTCGCGCTGGAGGTCGGGGCGTTCTCGCTCAAGTTCTTCGCCGGCTACTACGGCATCCCCTACCCGGGCGACAAGCTCGACATGATCGCCCTGCCGGACTTCGCCTCCGGCGCGATGGAGAACCTCGGCGCGATCACCTACCGCGAGACCGCCCTCCTGGTCGACACCAATACCGCCTCCCACGCCGACCTGGAGCGGGTCGCCGACGTCATCGCCCACGAGCTGGCCCACATGTGGTTCGGCGACCTGGTGACGATGAAGTGGTGGAACGGCATATGGCTGAACGAGGCGTTCGCGACGTTCATGGAGATGCTGGCGGTCGACGCGTTCAAGCCGGAGTGGCAGCGCTGGGCGAGCTTCAGCCTCGGTCGCGGCGCCGCGATGCTGACCGACGCCCTCCGCAGCACGCGCCCGATCGAGTACACCGTCCGTCGTCCCGAAGAGTGCGAGAGCATGTTCGACATCCTCACGTACGAGAAGGGCGCGGCGGTGCTGCGGATGCTCGAGCAGTACCTCGGCGGCGAGGAGTTCCAGCGCGGCATCAGGCTCTACCTGAAGTCGCACGAGTACGCCAACGCCGAGACGACCGACCTCTGGGACGCGATCGAGGAGGCGACCGGCGAGCCGACCCGCCGGATCATGGACTCCTGGATCTTCCAGGGCGGCTTCCCGCTCGTGACTGTCGCCCCGGCGGCCGACGGCAAGGGGCTGGCGCTCTCGCAGCGGCGCTTCCGTTACCTCGCGTCGGACGACGACGCTCAGGCGCGCTGGCAGGTGCCGGTGATGCTGCGGGCCGGGACCGAGAACGGCGTTGAGACGCGCAAGCTGCTCCTCGACCAGGCGGAGACGACCGTCGACCTCGGCGCGAAGGTCGACTGGGTCGTGGCGAACGAGCGCGGCAACGGCTTCTATCGAGTGCGCTACGCGCCGGAGCTGCTCCGCACGCTGACCGGGACGCTCCAGGACAACCTGGACGCCGTCGAGCGCTTCAACCTGGTGAACGATACCTGGGCCTCGGTCGTGGCCGGGCTGACGCCCCCCGCCGAGTTCCTCGACCTGGCCCGCCGGTTCCAGGACGAGACCGACCGCAACGTCTGGGTGGCGATCATCGGCGCGCTGGAGTACGTGAACCGGATGCTGCCGGCGGCGAGCCGTCCGGCGCTCCAGGCCTACGTCCGCGAGCTGATCGGGCCGGCCGTCCAGCGGCTTGGCTGGGAGCCCCAGGCCGGCGAGAGCGAGCTGACCGGCCAGCTCCGGGGGACGCTGATCGGTGCGCTCGGCACATTGGGCGAGGATCCGGCCGTCCAGCAGCGGGCGTGCGAGCTGCACGCGGCGTACGTCGAGGATCGCGGGGCCGTCGACCGCAACGTCGCACCGGCCGTCATCGGCATCGTCGCGCACACCGGTGGCCAGGCCGAGTACGACCTGTTCGTCGAGCGCTACAAGTCGGCCGCGACGCCCCAGGAGGAGCAGCGCTACCTGTTCAACCTCGGCAACTTCCGGGAGCGTGGACTGCTTTGGCGAACGCTGGACATGACCCTCACGCCGGAGGTCCGCACGCAGAACGCGCCGTTCCTGATCGGGTCGCTGATGACAAACCCGGATGGCGGCGATCTCGCCTGGGGCTTCGTCAAGTCGCACTGGGAGGAGATCGTCGAGCGGTTCCCGGACAATACGCACGTGCGGATGCTGGCCGGGATCACCGCCCTGTCGACGCCGGAGCTGGCCAGTGACGTGGAGCAGTTCTTCCAGACCCACACAGTCAAGCAGGGGCAGAAGACGCTCGACCAGCACCTGGAACGGCTCCAGGTGAACGTCCGCTTCCGCGAGCGCGAGATGTCGAACCTGACCGGGTATTTCAGCTAATCGAGGACTACGCGGGACGCGCCGAGACAGCATCCTCGGCGCGTCCCGCCGCGCCGGAATGCCCCGGCTGCCGGCGCGTTGTCGGGCGTCAGAACACCTCGCAGCTACCAACGGAGGGTCTGATGAGTCCAGTTCCGAGCGGCGCCGAGCTCGAGCAGCTCCACGCTCGCCGCGAGGCGCTCGCGGCCAAGTACGTGAAGCCGCGCGCCCAGCGACCAGCGTCCAGCGCGCGCGGCGTCCACCACGTCGCGCTGATCTGCAGCGACGTCGAGCGAACGGTACGCTTCTACCAGGAGGTGCTCGGTTTCCCGCTCATCGAGGTGATGGAGAACCGCGACTACCCCGGCTCGACGCACATCTTCCACGACCTCGGCAACGGCAACCTGCTGGCCTTCTTCGACTTCCCGGGGCTCGGACTCCAGCCGGGCGTCGAGTCGTTCGGCAGCGTCCAGCAC
>JALYGH010000111.1 GCA_030777205.1 Chloroflexota bacterium | reverse complement strand
GTCTAAGGCACCATGGCGAAGGTGTCGTCCGAGGAGGCGAACTGCGTCAGCGTCTCGCTCTCCCTCGCCGCGACCTCGAATGCGCCGGGCACGGTCGGCCACATGATCAGCGATACCGCCACCACGTGCGAGCCGGGCCACGTCGGTGAGGTGTTCAGCACCAACGTGAGTATTGATTGTGGCGAGCGGGCGGACAACCAGGCCCGCGCGGCGGACTCCTGGCCCCTCGGCACACGCCGTGGGGCCAGGCTTTCTTGCCGACCGGGTGCCGGACCTACCTTACTTGAGATCGATGAAGCCTGGCTTAGGTCGCGGCGCCGACCGGGATCACGTCGAAGTTGCGCTCGTACAGCTCGGCGACGCGGCGAAGGTCGTCGGGCGTCAGGTCCGGCTTGTCCGGCGCGGTGGCGAACTCCTCGAGCTGTTCGAGGTTGTAGATGTTCGGCTGGGCGGACGTGACCGACGGCTCCGCCAGCACCCACTTCAGCGCCGCCTGCCCGAGCGTCATCCCGCGACCCTCGTGGAGGAAGCCCAGGCGCTCGATCTTCTGGAGCCCTTCCATCAGCCAGGAGCGCGGGCGGTGGCTGCGATGGTCGTTGGGCGGGAAGGTGGTCTCGGGCGTGTACTTGCCTTCGAGCATGCCGGACGAATGCGGCACCCGGACCAGGACGCCGACGTTCTTCTCGCGGGCGAGCGGGAAGAACCGCCGGCCGGGGTCCTGCTCGAGGGCGTTGTAGATGATCTGGAGCGCGTCCAGCTTCCGGGTTCGGAGCACCTCGTCGCCGTGCTCGGTCCCGCCGATCGCCGGCCCGAGCGAGGCGCCGTAGGCGCGGATCTTCCCCGCGGCCTTGAGCTGTTCGAGCAGGGCGAAGACGTCGTCCCGCTGGATGGCGTCGAGGCGCGGGTTGTGGAGCGTCCAGAGGTCGATGTAGTCCGTCTCGAGCCGCTTCAGGCTCTGCTCGAGGGCGAAGCGGATGAACTCCGGCGTCCAGTTGTGGGGCCGCTCGCGCTGCCCGTGCCGCTCCGTGTCGACGTAGAAGTCGTAGCCGAACTTGGTGCCAATCACGACATCCTGACGGCGGCCGGCGAACGCCTTCACCAGGACCGTCTCGCCGCGGCCGTTGCCGTAGGTATCGCCGGTGTCGAAGAAGGTGATCCCGAGGTCGAGCGCCCGCCGCAGCAGGTCGGCGGCCTGATCGTCGGTGAACTCGCCCCACCAGCCGGCCGAGACGGTCCAGACGCCAAAGCCGACTTCGCTCAGGGTGACGTCGGTGTTCGCGAGCTTGCGGTACTTCATGCTGATGCTCCGATCACGCGCGGGCGCCGGTCGGCTCGCGCTGCTCCAGCGCGGCCCGGACGGCGGCCACGCGGGCGGCGTACTCGGCGTCGGCCAGGACCGGCGTCATGCCGGCCGTCGGCACGTCCTCGGCCAGCGTGATCCAGGACTTGCAGCCGCCGTACTCCGGTCGCAGGTCAAGCTCGCGCGGCTCGGCGAGCCGGTACGCGCGGATCGCCAGCACCAGCAGCGGGTGACGGGGCTTCCAGCGGAGCCGCTCCTCGGCGTACTGCAAGCTCCAGCAGTAGTGCTGGGCGACGGCCTCGACCTGCCACGGCTCGCTGACCTCGAACTGGTCGGTCAGCTCCGCCCAGGTGTCGATCCTCACCCGCGACGGATCGCGCGGCGCGGCCAGGACGCGGGCCAGGTCGTCGCGGTACGGCGCCTGGAGCAGCTCCGGAGCCTGGTGCTCGTAGGTCGGGAAGAGCAGGAACTGCTCGCCCTGGATGCGGAAATGGCGGGTCTCCTCGCGGATCCCGCCCTTGCGGACGAGCAGGATCTGGCGCCCGTCGCCGAGCGCCTCGATCGCCACCGCCCACTCCTTGAGTGCGGTCGTCGCCATCGTCGTCCTCACGTGGGAAAACCCTCGCTCATCCCCTTCTCTCCCGGGCGAGGGGGATGGGGCGGGGGCAGCTACTTCAAGGTCAGCAGGAAGGCGGTCAGGTCGCTCGCCTCCTTGTCGCTCAATTGGAGGTCCGGCATCATCGTGCCCGGCTTCAGTTGCTGGGGGTCCTGGATCCACTCCTTGATGTGCGCGGGCGTGTTCGCGCCGCCATCGGCGAGCGTCGGCCGCTTGGCCGGGTCGCCGATGCCGGCCAGGCTCGGACCGATCGTCCCCGTCGCCCCCGGCACGCCCGGCGCGACGTGGCAGGCGATGCACCCCTTCGACGAGAAGAGCTGCCGCCCGCTCGCCGCGTCGCCCTGGATAGCCGCGCCGCCGCCAGCCTGCGCCTGGGCGGCCGGCTGGCCACCGCTCGTCTTCGTCTCGATCTTCGGGCTACCGCCGGCTGGGGCGGTCCCGGCGCACGCCGTCAGCAGCAGGGCGC
>JALYGH010000110.1 GCA_030777205.1 Chloroflexota bacterium | reverse complement strand
TCCGACTCGTGGATCGACGTCGTCGTCTCGATCAGGTAGAGGTACGGATTGAGCGTGCGGTCCACCGTGTAGCGCGTGGCTCGTTCGATCGGGTCGCGGGCGACTTCGACGAGGGTGTCGTCGCCGGCGGCTCGCACGTACGCGAGCAGCGCCCAGATCCCGAGCGCCGTCGGGTCCTGCTGCTCAACGATCTGGGCCGGCCGGCCCTCGGCATCGTAGCGCTGGACCCACGAGCCGTCCTGCCCCTGCACGCGGAGCAGGAAGCGGCAGAAATCCCGGGCCGTGTCGAGCGCGTCGAGCTCGCACAGGCCCGCGATCGTCAGGGCGAGGTCGCGGGTGTAGACGAACGGGTAGGTACCGGTCGGCGGCGTCGCGTAGATCGCCCGCCCGCGCGCCGAGGCGATGCCGGCCCGGCGGAACACGTCGCGTGAAACCTGCAGAAAGTGGTCAAGCTCCTCCTGCCCTATCGTCGTCGGTTTCACGCATGCCTCCGTCCCAGATTGTAGCGGACCGATCCGGCTGGCCGCTGACACCGTGTCGTACAAGTCCCGTACCAGCACTTGCGAACTGCCGCGTGCTGTAAGCTCGCCGGCCTCGGCGACGACGTGCTGGTAGGACGTGCTGGTAGGTGGGAGGGGATCGTCGCGAACGTGCGCGAATCTCCAGCGGGGACGCCGCCCACGGGGACGATCGGGCGGACGGCGGGCAGGCGGGCAATGGATCGCGGCGACCGCGCTTCTATCTGAACCTGCCGCTCGTGACGCACAACCCGCGCGACTTCCACGCCATCGATCGGCTGCTCGTGATCTCGGAATCGCCGGCGTCCTGGTGACCCCAACCGGGGGCTGCGCGAGCTACCTCGCGGACGCGAAACGGCCCGAGAAGCTCGCGCCCCTCGGGCCGTTCCCGTCAGTCACCGCACCGGGCGCTGGCCGCCGCCCCGATCGCGAGACTTCGGCGGCCTTCCGCTTGCGCGTCGGCCCGCCGCCGCGTCCGGCGCGCCCGCGAGGGCGCGCCGTGTCTGACAGTCGAGAGCATACACCCGCTGCGAGCCGTAGGGAACGGCTCCGGCATCACGAGGCCATCACAGCCGGCGGTGGCTCCGTTGAGGCCCGCGCCCGTCGCTCCCTCCGACGTGGGCGCCGGCCTCGCGAGCGGGCACGACCAGCTCTCCCGCGCCGTCACCCTCCGCCCGCGCGACGACGCAGGAAGGGGCACCCGGCGTTGGCTCCGGATGGCGGCAGCCGGTACAGTACGGCCGCATGGTCCCACTCTGGATGTTCGGCGTCGTGGCGGTGGCCCTGCTGGCGAGCTACCTGCTCGTCGGCTACGCGGTCCGCCAGGGCAAGTCGCTCGGCATGGTGGACACGCCGCGCCCCGGCGAGGTCCAGGTGCGGGCCGTCCCGCGCAGCGGCGGTTACGCCATGCTCGGTGCGCTCTGGCTGGCGGTCGGCCTGGCGGTGTTCGCCCGCCCCGCCGAGGTCCAGGCCGCGCCCGGCGACGACTGGAAGCTACTCGGCGCCCTGCTCGGCTCGGTCGCCATCCTGCCGCTCGCGCTCGTCGACGACAAGAAACGGCTCGGGCCGGGCGCCCAGTTCCTTGGCCAGGTCGGCATCGCCGCCATCCCGGTCGCATTCGGCCTGCGGGTGAGCAGCATCGCCACGCCGTTCGGGTTCGCCTACGAGCTGCCGCCCGGTCTCGACGTCCTGCTGACGCTGGTCTGGATCGTCGGCATGATCAACGCGATCAACCTGATCGACGTCATGGACGGGCTGGCCGGCGGCATCGCGCTGATGGCCGCCGTCGTCCTGTTCACGCGGAGCCTCTGGTTCGGCCAGTACACGATCGCGGTGTTGCCGCTGGCGCTGGCGGGCTGCACGGTAGGGTTCCTCGCCCACAACTTCCACCCGGCCCGGATCTTCATGGGCTCGTCGGGCTCGATCATGCTCGGCTACTGGCTGGCGACGATGAGCATCATCGGCGGGGCGAAGGTTGGCACGGCGTTCGTCGTGCTCGGCGTCCCGATCCTCGACACGGCCTGGGTGATCGGGCGGCGCGTGCTGTCCGGGCGCTCGCCGT
>JALYGH010000109.1 GCA_030777205.1 Chloroflexota bacterium | reverse complement strand
CGTTCCCGACCGAGTTCCAGAAGGAGCTGATGCTGCCGGGCAGCCGCTACACCCAGGTCTGGAACCTGGTCGGGCTGCCGGCCGCCTGCGTGCCGAGCGGCTTCAGCCGGGAAGGCCTGCCGGTCTCGATCCAAGTCGTCGGCCGCCCGTTCGACGACGCGACCGTGCTGCGGATTGCCAGAGCCTACGAGCGCGCCACGCCCTGGCACACCCGCCGCCCGGATCCGGCCGACTGGACGCTGCCGGCCGTGGATGCCGCGCCGCCGGCGGGCCAGGCCGGGCGTAGCGGGGGCAGCCGGGAGTAGCTCGATGCGTGAGCTCTCGGATGACCGGGCTATGTAATGGCTGAGCTGCTGATCGAAGGGGCGCGGCTGCCGGACGGCCGCGGCCCCCTCGCCGTCTTGCTCCGCGACGGCCGCATCGCCGCCATCGGGCCGGGCAGCGACGAGCCGGAGGCCCACCGCACGGCCGAGGCCGAGCGGCTCGTGGCGAACGGGCGGCTGCTCGCGCCGGCGTTCGTCGACCCCCACCTTCACCTGGACAAGGCGCTGCTGCTCGACCGCCTGCCGGCCCAGGTCGCCTCGGTCGACGAGGCGATCACGCTGACGGCGGCCCTCAAGCGCGGCTTCACCCGCGACGACATGCGTGAGCGGGCCGAGCGGGTTCTCCGGATGGCCCTGCGCCACGGCACGCTCTACGCCCGCGTCCACGCCGAAGTCGACCCGATCCTGGCGCTCAACTCCGTCGAGGTGGCGCTCGAGCTGCGCGAGCGGTACGCCGGCCTGCTCGAGCTGCAGGTCGTGGCCTTTCCCCAGGAGGGCATCCAGCGCGCGCCGGGCACCATCGAGCTGCTGGACGAGGCACTCCGGCTCGGCGCGGACGCGCTCGGCGGCGTGCCCTACCGCGACCCGGACCCCTGCGCCCACGTCGACGCCGTCTTCCGACTCGGGCTCGAGCACGGCGTGCCGCTCGACTTCCACGCCGACTT
Source organism: Chloroflexota bacterium (assembly GCA_030777205.1). Lineage (GTDB taxonomy): Bacteria > Chloroflexota > UBA6077 > UBA6077 > JACCZL01 > JALYGH01. The sequence goes on along the minus strand of JALYGH010000109.1, from coordinate 3,730 downwards.
CTCGGACGACCCGACGGGGCTGACGACGACGTACATCGCCGAGCGAACCCTCGCCGAGGGCTACGCCGGGCGGGTCGTCGTCGGGCACGCGACCGCGCTCGGGGCGCTGTCGGCCGAGGCGCTGGCGCCGATCGCCGACGCCCTCGCCCGCGCCGATATCAGCGTGATCGTCATGCCGACGACCGACCTCTACCTCGGCGGGCGCCGCGACGAGGCCAACGTGCGGCGGGGCCTGGCGCCGGTCGCGCGGCTGCTGCGGGCCGGCGTGAACGTGGCCTACGCGACGAACAACGTCCGCAACGCCTTCACCCCGTTCGGCAACGCCGACCAGCTCGAGAACGGGCTGCTGCTGCTGGCGGCGGGGCACCTGGCGAGCCCCGCCGAGGTCGAGCAGGTGTTCGCGATGGCGACCGCCAACGCGGCCCGCGCCATCGGCCTGCGCGAGTACGGTCTTGTACCCGGCGACCGCGCCCACTTGGTCCTGCTCGACGCCGCCAGCCGGTGGGAGGCGCTGGTGTCCCAGGCCGAGGCGTCGCTGGTCATCGCGAGCGGGCGAGTCGCCGTCGAGAACCGCTGCACGACGACCTTCTCGGACGAGCTGCAGTGACCCGACCGGTAGTGTCCCTACGGGCTCGGAAGGACGATGATCGCCTCGGGCGTGGTCGGGATGCGCGACCGGAACTCCGGCACGCCACGCACGCCCGGCCGCACACGGAACAGCCCACCCGCGCCCGGCCCCTCGTGCTCCTTGTCGTCCCCGCCGGCCGTGGTGACGTACAGGTCGGCGTAGTCCGGCCCGCCGAACGCGCAGCTCGAGACCTTCCTGGCCGCAAAGCGGATGCGCTCGATTTCGCGTCCGTCTGGCGCGTAGCGGACGACGCAGCTCCCGCCCCAGCGCGCCGACCAGACGTCGCCGGTCGCGTCGACGGTCATCCCGTCCGGCGCGCCCTCCGCCTCGTCGTCCGGGACGCGGACGAAGGTGCGGCGGTTGGCGATGGCGCCGGTCGCCTCCTCGTAGTCGAAGATCGAGATCTCGCGCCTCGGCGTGTCGGTGTAGTACATCCGCTTGCGGTCCGGCGAGAAGCCGATCCCGTTCGAGATCCCGACCCCCTGGAGGACGACGCTCAACGCGCCGTTCGGATCGAGGCGGTAGAGCTTGCCGTCGTAGTTCAGCTCGCCGTCCTCGCGCCGCGTCGACATCGTGCCGCAGAAGACGCGGCCCTGCGGGTCGGCGATGACGTCGTTGAAGCGGCTGCCATCCTCGCCGGGGAGGTGCTCGACGATCGTCTTGAGGCGCCAGTCCCGCCAGAGCTTGATCGCGCCGCGCTCCATGAAGAGGAGGAGCCCGCCGTCCTGCTGGATCGTGAACCCGCCGACGACGTCACCCTTGAAGAACTGCTCGTGGCGGTTGTTGGTCGGGTTGTATCGAAAGAGGCGACCGGTGGGGATGTCGGTCCAGTAGACCCGCCCCTCGTCCTCGTGCCAGAGGGGGTTCTCCCCGGTCACGCACTGGTAGTCGGCGACCAGTTCGGGCTCGATTTGCATCGGCTGCACGGTTCCTCCCCATCGGTCGCCGAGTCGGCTCGGCGACGGCGGTACATCTCGGGACAGTTGCTCCATCCCCGGCGACTTGTCGGGTGGTCGAGATCGGGACCGCCGGTCCGGGCAATCGGCCCGGACGGCCTGGGCAAGGATGGCACGGACGCGAGCAACCGCTCAAGCTACGGCGGGCCGTAGCAATATCGTTACACCATCGCCCCCATGTGCGGGCCTGCACCGAACGGCCGGCGGTCCGGAATCAGCGCGCGAGCCGTTAGGCCCGCCCGGCGACGAGACCGCCGCCGGGGCTCGCTCCTGGTAGGGCAGGCGGAGCAGCATCCGACTGATCGCCTGCCCGGCCCGAGACCCACCCGCTTCCATTCCGCGAGCCGGGCCGAGCAATTGTGGGCACGGATCTTGCCATGCGCGACAACGCTGGCCGGGTGCCGTATACTTGCAGGTGCCTTCGCGAAGCGCCCCGACATGGGGCGGCCGCGATGCGCGGGGTGTCGTACACGCGGTTCAGCGACAACTGCATAGCCGAGCCAAATCCCCGCAAGGGGAACGGGGGACCCAAGTTCCAGGGGTGTATCCATCGCCGTCGCCTCGCGCGGCGCGATGGTAGGGTAGCTCACTCGCCCGAACCCGTCAGCTAACCTCGTCGGCACATGAGGAGCAGCGTTGCTCGTCCGCGCCCGCGGTGGTGCGTTCGACGTAGCAGGCTGTGCTGGGCATCCGCCCGCCCACCCGGTCCTCGCCGGGACGGCTTCGCCGTCTGGTTCGGTACGTCGAGGAGGTTCCCGGTGGGCACAGGCACGATCATCAGCGGCGTTTCGGATCTTCGTCGCGCGGCACGCGACCTGTTCGGGTCACGGCAGCCGGTGGTGGTCAGCCATCGCGGTCCGGTGACCTACGACGTGACCCCGGATGGGCTTCAGGCCCGGGCCGGCGCCGGCGGCCTGGCCGGCGCGCTCCGCTCGTTGAGCGATCACGTCCCGCTGACCTGGGCATCCTGTGCGATGAGTGAGGGCGACCGCCTGGCCGCGGCCGCCGGCGGCGCGGACGCGCCGGCCGATGCTTCGCGGCTGCGGCTGGCCGTCCTGCCGGAGCGGGTGTACCAGCTCCACTACGAAGTCGCGAGCAATCCGATCCTCTGGTTCGTCCAGCATCGGATAGCCGAGGCCCTGGCACCGGGCCGCGACGACGAGATCGAGGAGGCCTGGGAGGAGGGGTACCGTCCGGCGAACGCCCGCCTCGCCGCCACGGTCGCCGACGAGCTGGACCGCCCGGACACGGCGCCGGTCGTGTTCGTCCACGACTACCAGCTCTACCTACTGCCCGGCATCCTCCGTCGGCTGTGGCCCCGTCTGACTATCTCCCATTTCGTCCACATCCCCTGGCCGACCCCGGAGGCCTGGGAGGTCTTGCCCCTGTACATACGGCGCGAGATCGTCGCGAGCCTGGCCGCCGCCGATATCGTCGGCTTCCAGACCCGGCGCGATGTCGCGGCGTTCCTGGCCTGCTGCCGGGCCTGGCTGCCGGATGCGCGCGTCGACGCTTCCACCAGTAGCGTCGCCGTTGGTGCCCGACGCGCGCACGTCCGCGCGTACCCGATCTCCGTCGACGTCGACGGCGTTCGCGCCCTGACAGCGGATCCGTCCTTCCTGGCCCACCGCGCCCGCTTCGCCGCCGCGGACACCGAGCGCACGATCGTCCGCGTCGACCGGCTCGACCCGACCAAGAACGTGGTGCGTGGCTTCCGGGCCTTCGAGCGGCTCCTGGAATGCCGGCCCGAGTGGCGCGAGCGCGTCACCTTCCGGAGCTTCCTCGTCCCGAGCCGCTCGACGATCCCCGAGTACCGCCGCCTGGCCGGCGAGGTCTTCGCGCTGGTCGACCGGATCAACCTCCGCTTCGGCACGCCGGCCTGGCAGCCGATTCGGCTCGCCTACGAGCACGACCGCGAGCAGGCCCTGGCCGGCCTCAGCCTCGCCGACGTCATGCTGGTGAACCCGGTCGCCGACGGGATGAACCTCGTCGCCAAGGAAGGGGCGATCGTCAACGACCGCGACGGCGTGCTGGTGCTGTCGACGACGGCGGGTGCCTACGAGGAGCTCGGGCCGGCCTGTCTCGGCGTCGATCCGCTCGACGTGGCGGGCACGGCGGACGCGCTCGCGCGCGCGCTCACCATGCC
>JALYGH010000108.1 GCA_030777205.1 Chloroflexota bacterium | reverse complement strand
GTCGGATTCCGGCGACGGTCCCGATCCGCAGCGCCGCGCCGAAGCCCTGCGCCGCGGCGGCGAGGGCGGCGGTGAAGCGATGGCTGTCGAGGACGCCGTTGCCGCGCGTGACGAGCGCGCCGGCGATGCCAGGCGCGACGCGCGGCTCGAGCGCGCGGAACTCCGCCGAGTCGAGCCACCGCGCCGAGAAGCCGTCGGCCGCCTCGAAGACGTCGCGAAGCTCGAGGAGCGGCGGGATCGCGGCGTCGTCCGGCGCGACCATCGCCAGCGAGATGCACCGCGCCCCGAGGTTCTGACCGGTCAGGCGTTCCAGCTCCGGCCAGAGGGCCAGGTGCAGGCGGAACGATTCCAGCGCCAACGCCGCGAGCGGCTCGGGGACGCCGTGGAGCGGGTTGAGGCCGCCGGCCGACCAGCCCGAGGCCTGGGTGCCGACGCCCTCGCGCTCGACGAGCGTGACGGGCACCCCGGCGGCGCGCAGGTAGTAGGCCGCGGCGCAGCCGGCCGCGCCCCCGCCGATGACGACCACGTGTCCGACTGCGCTCACGGCACGCTCCTCACTCCATTCTGAACGCCACGGCCGACCCGGGCCGGCCGCCCTCATTGGGGAAGCAGCCCGACCAGTGTGCTCCGCGCCCTACCGCCGGGGTTGGGCACGGACCCGAGATAAGGACGGCTACGACGCCAGCGCGAACGTCCGCTCGGCCTCGTCGGCGATGATCCGGCCGATCGCCATCGACGAGGTGGCGGCCGGCGACGGGGCGTTGCGGACGTGGATGATCCGCTCCGACTTCTGGATGATGAAATCGTCGACCAGCTTGCCGTCCGCTTCGAGCGCCTGGGCGCGCACGCCCGACGGCATCGCGTCCGGCAGGACGTCGTCCTCGGTGACCTCGGGGACGTAGCGCTTGCACGTCTCGATGAACAGCGACCTGCTGAAGTCGCGGATCATCTCGCTCGAGCCCATCTTCCAGTACTTCCGCGCGAGGGTCCAGAAGCCCGGGTAGGCAAGCGTATCGGCCAGGTCGACCGGGTTGACGTCGAGGCGGCCGTACGCCTCGCGGCCGAAGGCGAGCACGGCGTTCGGCCCGAGCCAGACGTCACCGCCGATCCGCCGCGTGAAGTGGACCCCGAGGAACGGGAACTCTGGGTCCGGGACGGGATAGATCATCCCCCGCGTGAGGTAGCCCTTCTCCGGCTTGAGGACGTAGTAGTCGCCGCGGAACGGGACGATCTGGGGGTTCTTCGGCGCGCCGGACATGGCGGCGACGCGGTCCGACTGGAGCCCGGCGCAGGTCACGAGGTGGCGGGTCGGGATGACCTCGTCGAAGACGGTCTTGAGCAGCACCCAGCCGTCCTTGCGGCCGATCGCGGCGACCTCGTGGCTGGTCAGGATTACTCCGCCGTCCTCGCGCACGTCGTCGGCATAGGCGCGGGCGACCTCCAGCCAGTTCACGATGCCGGTCTCGGGCGACCAGAGCCCCTTGATGCCGGCGGCGTGCGGCTCGAGCTCGCGGATACGCTCCGGCCCGACCATCTCGATGCCGGGGACGCCGTTGGCCGTGGCGCGGCGATACAGCTCCTCGAGGCGAGGCAGCTCGCTCTCGTCGATCGCGACGATCAGCTTGCCGCACTTGTCGTACCGGATACCCTTCTGCTCGCAGTACTCGTACGTCTTCTGGCGGCCCTCGGCGCAGAGCTTCGCCTTGAGCGAGCCGGGCGCGTAGTACACGCCGGCGTGGATGACGCCGCTATTGTGGCCGGTCTGGTGCTGGCCGATCTCCGGCTCCTTCTCGAGGACCGCCAGCCGCACGCCTGGTCGTCGCGCGAGGAGGTCGCGCGCAGTCGCCAGGCCGACGATGCCGCCGCCGACCACCACGATGTCGTACGCCCGCTGGGCCATCTCTCGTCTCCCTCCGTCTCCGCGGGACATGGTAGCGGACCGGCGCCACTACTCCGAGTATCGGAAGAAGACACGAGTCGTGCGCCGCTCGAGCGACTGCCGTAGCGGCGCGTCGCCCACCGACAGCAGCACCTGGGGCGCCGGCACGGCCCGGTGCGACCTCCCCTCCGGCCGTGCGCCAATTGCCGCCGGTCGGCCATCGGAACTCCGGCACGAGGTTGCGCCCACGGGCACACGCTAAGCGAGCGCGGCGACGGCGATCGTCCCGGGTATAGCATTCGCCTCCGGAGGGGCCTGACAGTGAAGCTATCGGTTCGGCGCGTCCGCGACGCCCTCGCCGCGGCCGGCCTGCATCCCGAGATCGTCGAGTATGCCGAGACCACCCGGACGGCGCAGGCCGCCGCCGACGCACTCCACACCACCGTCGAGCGGATCGTGAAGTCGCTCGTGTTCCTGGCCGATGAGGAGCCGCTCGTCGTGCTGGCGAGCGGCGTCAATCGGGTCGATACGGCGAAGATCGGCCGCGAGCTCGGGCGGCGCATCGAACGCGCCGATGCCGCCCGAGTCCGGGCCGCGACCGGCTTCGCGATCGGCGGGGTCGCGCCGGTCGGCTACCCGGCCCCGGTCGAGACGCTGATCGACCGCGACCTGCTCCAGTACGACGTCGTCTGGGCGGCGGCCGGCACGCCGCACCACGTCTTCCCGATCAAGCCAGACGACCTGGTGCGCGTGACGGGCGGCCGCGTGCTGGACCTGCGCGTGGATCTGGAGCGCGAGGCAGGCGAGAGAACGGCGACCGAGGCCCCTGACCGGGGTACGCTGACCCAGGCGTCGGCGGCTCGCCTGATACAATCCGCACGAGTGCCGGTACTCGCTCGAGGGAGGACGTGGGCGATGGCCGATCGCCGGCTGCTGCACGAGGCCGAGGCGATGCACCTCTGAACCTTCGACGAGACCGGCAAGGTACGGCGGTTCCACCACTACGTCGATCCGGCCAGGCACGTTGCGGCGGCCCAAGGCCGCTAGGGCCCGCCATTTCCCGATCAACCCACGCAGACCACGCTTACGGACACGGCCATGCATGGCGGCACCGTCAAAGAGCTATTCAATGTCCTGACGCCGCGCGACGCGTTCGCGCGGATCGAGCCGTTCCTAACGGGTCCGCGCGCCACTGAGCAGGTTCCCGTCGAGCGGGCGCTCGGGCGCGTGCTCGCCGAGAACCTCCGCTCCCCCGGCGATCTCCCCTCGTTCCGGCGCTCGACGATGGATGGGTACGCCGTCCGGGCAGCGGACACGTTCGGCGCCAGCGAGGGTCTGCCGGCCTACCTGACCGTCGTCGGCGAGGTCTTCATGGGCCAGGCGCCGACGGTCAGTCCGGGCCCCGGCGAGACGGTCCGGATCGCGACCGGCGGGGCCCTGCCCGACGGCGCCGACGCCGTCGCGATGGTCGAGCACACCCAGGACGTCGATCCGTCGACGATCGAGGTGCTGCGCTCGGTGGCGCCCGGCGAGCACGTGATCCAGATTGGCGAGGACGTCCGCACCGGCGACCGGCTGGTCGAGCGTGGTCACACCCTGCGACCCCAGGACCTGGGCGGGCTGATGGCCGTCGGCATTACCGAGGTCAGCGTGGCGACGCCCCTGCGAGTCGGGATCATCTCCGGCGGCGACGAGGTCGTCGCACCCGACCGGCAGCCCGGCCCCGGCCAGATCCGCGACGTCAACAGCTACACGCTCGCCTCGATGGTCGAGCGGGTCGGCCACGTCCCCGTCCGCATGGGCATCGTCCCGGACGTGTACGAACAGCTCGAGGCGGCGGCCCGGGCCGGACTGGAGCAGGTCGACGTGCTGATCCTGTCGGCGGGCAGCTCGGTCAGCACCCGCGACATGACCGCCCAGGTGATCGCCTCGCTCGGAGCGCCGGGTGTGCTCGTCCACGGCGTCTCGCTGAAGCCGGGGAAGCCGACGATCCTCGCGATCGTCGGCGACAAGCCGGTCTTCGGGCTGCCGGGCAACCCGGTCTCCTGCATGGTCACCTTCGACCTGTTCGTCGCCCCGACCCTCCACCGGCTGGCCGGCGCGCGGGGTGCCCCGCTGCGCTAGGCCGTCCCGGCGCGCCTGGGCCGCAACGTCGCCTCGGCGCCCGGCCGCGAGGACTACTTCCAGGTCCGCCTCGAGCAGCGCAACGGCGAGACCTGGGCCGAGCCGGTCTTCGGCAAGTCCAACCTGATCTACACGCTCGTCAAGTCCGACGGCATGGTCCGCATCGACCTCGACACGGGCGGGCTGAGCGAGGGCGAGTGGGTCCAGGTCATCCTGTTCTGAGCGAGTAGGGGCGATGCGGCGGAAGGTCTACCTCGAGGACATCCCGCTCGACGAGGCGCGGCGCCGCTTCGACGACGCGCTGGCACGCGCCGGGGCGCTGGAGCCAATCGGCGGCGAGCACGTGCCGGTCCAGGAGGCGCTCGGGCGGGTGACGGCCGCGCCGACCTGGGCCCCCTTGTCCAATCCGCACTACCACGGCGCCGCCATGGACGGCGCGGCCGTGCGGGCCGAGGACACGCTCGGGGCGTCCGAAGCCAGCCCGGTTCGGTTGAAGCTCGGCGCGCAGGCGAATTGGGTCGACACCGGCGACCCGCTGCCGGCCGACGCGAACGCCGTCATCATGATCGAGAACATCCAGACCTACGGCGACGAGATCGAGATCATGGCCCCGGTCGCGCCCTGGCAGCACGTCCGATCGATGGGCGAGGACATCGTCGCGACCGAGCTGGTGCTGCCGGAGGGCCGACTGCTCAACCCGGTCGACGTCGGCGCCATCGCCGCCAGTGGCTGCACCCACGTCGAGGTCCGCCGCCGCCCGCGCATCGCAATAATGCCAACCGGCACGGAGCTGGTCGAGCCGGGCACGGAGGTGAAGCCGGGCGACATCATCGACTTCAACTCGCTGATGCTGGCCGGGCAGGTGACCGAGTGGGGCGGCGAGCCGCACCGCCTGCCGATCACCCCGGACGACTACGAGCTGCTGAAGGAGCGCATCTCGCGGGCGCTGGACGAGCACGATGCGGTCGTGGTCAATGCCGGCTCGTCGGCCGGCTCCGAGGACTACACCGCACGGATCGTCGGCGAGCTCGGCGAGCTGCTCGTCCACGGGGTTGCCATCCGCCCGGGCCACCCGACCATCCTCGGCGTCGCGCGCGGCAAGCCGATCCTCGGCATCCCGGGCTACCCCGTCTCGGCGGTCCTGACCTCCGAGCTGTTCGTCCGCCCCCTGCTCTACCGCCTGCTCGGCACGACCCCGCCGGAGCGGCCGAAGCTGAAGGCGACGATCACCCGCAAGATCCTCTCGCCGATGGGCGAGGACGAGTTCCTGCGCGTGAAACTCGGCAACGTCGGCGGCCGGTACATGGCGACCCCGCTCCAGCGCGGCGCCGGGGTCATCATGTCGCTGGTCCGCGCCGATGGCATCGCGCTCGTGCCCCGCCTGTCGGAGGGGCTCCACCCTGGCGAGGAGGTCACCGTCGAGCTGCTGCGGCGGCCGGAGGAGATCGACCGGACGATCGTCGCCATCGGCAGCCACGACCTGACGCTCGACCTGCTGTCGAGCGAGCTGAGCAAGGCCCACGCGGGCCTGAGCCTGTCGTCGTCGAACGTCGGTAGCCTGGGCGGGCTGATCGCCCTCCAGCGCGGCGAGGCGCACCTGGCCGGCTCGCACCTCCTAGACGACGAGACCGGCGAGTACAACGGGAGCTACGTCCGCCGCTACCTGCCCGGCAAGGCCGTTCTCCTCGTCAACCTGGTCTACCGCGACCAGGGGCTGATCGTGCGGCCCGGCAACCCGAAGCAGATCCACGGCCTCGACGACCTGCTCCGCAACGACGTGCTGTACGTCAATCGCCAGCGCGGGGCCGGCACCCGCGTCCTGCTCGACTACCAGCTCAAGCAGCTCGGGATCGAGCCGTCACGTATCGAGGGTTACCGGCGCGAGGAGTACACCCATCTGGCAGTTGCCGCGGCCGTGGCGGGCGGGACGGCCGACGCCGGCCTGGGCATCCTGGCGGCGGCGCGCGCCTTGAAGCTCGACTTCGTGCCGCTGCTCAAGGAGCGCTACGACCTGATCATCCCGCGCGAGTATTACGAGTCGGACTTGCTGCGCCCACTGCTCGACCTGATCCGCGGCGCGGAGTTCCGCCAGCAGGTCGAGGCGCTCGGCGGCTACGACGCCTCGCAGATGGGCGTCGTCGTCGGCGAGCCGTAAGCGCCCACGATCCCCACTCCGCCGCACCGGGCAATAAAGGGTCCGCAACAGGTCCGCACACGGGGCAGCCGAGGCGTACAATCCAGTTCCCGGGCGGGATGGCGCCGGCGATCCACCCGGAGCTGTGCATGCACGTGCTGGTCCGGTGCCACGTCGGGTGCGGGGCGGGCTGGGCGGCTAAGAAGGCCACCGTGCTTGCTCGCCGCGCCGGCTCGGAAGGCCGGGCGCACCGCCCCTCGCTGCTCGCTCGGGCGCCCAGGAGTACTGGTGATATGGAGACCCAACCAGCCGACTCCGAGACCTACGACATCGTCCGCGCCGGAGTAGAGGAGCTGCTCGACTACGAGACCCTCGTCGTGGCGCTCTCACCGAACCCGGATGGCAGCGAAGCCCTGGAGCTCCAGATGGCCCTCAGCGGCTTCGACGAGCAGGATGTGGGCTTGGGTATGGATACCTACTGCCTCGTGCTCCCCAGCGGCGCCACGTTCTACGGCGGCGTGCGGGCGTGCATTCGCGAGGGAAGCTCGCTCGGCCTCTACCTGACCGACGCCGCCGCCGAAGCCCTGGGAGTGCCGCCACTCCTGCGCCTGCGGTTGCTGATCGATGAGGAGCGGCAGGCGGAGGTCGCCGCGGGGCTGCGCCGAGTACTCACGTGCGGACGAGATGTGCCCGAACCACTCATCCTGTGAGCTTGCGATGTAACCCGCCGTTCGGACGGCGCGGCGCGATCGCCGCGAGCCGCCCCTGCTTCGGGAACCCGGTGTCGTCCTCAGCGATCACCCCGTCCTCGGTCGCGATGGCCGCCGCCATCCGGGCGTGATAGGCGGCCAGGAGCGGGGCGGTGTTCCTGCATATGCAGGCCCGTCTCGCGTCAAACTCGCGTTCCGGCACACCGGCGTGACGCGCCCCTGATCGGGCAGTGTCCTCCTCCCGATGCCCTCATGGCCCGCCGGCGCCAGGTCGTGAGCTTGATCGCCGAGGGGCTGACGAACGCGGAGATCGGAGAGCGGCTGACCACTTCGTAGCGCGGAGGCGGGCCAGGGGTACCGAGATGCGCTCGTCGCGACGCCGGACTGGCAGGCGAAGCCATCGGCGACCGGACCCGGCCGGCGTGCGCCTCCACCGATCGTCGGGACCGACGGGGGCGTTCGCCGGCGGCATTACGCGCGGAGGGCCGTCCCCTCCCCGATCGGCTGGCGGCGGGTGAATGGGACGCCAAGGCCCGCGACCTGGCGGGCCACCGCGACAACACCGAGCCCGCTGAGGAGCGCGCCGATCAGGACGGTCGGTAACAGGTAGCGGTCCCACATGACGGGCAGCAATGCGACCGTCCCAAAGAAGTAGGCCGCCCCGGTCACCAGGACCAGGCCGGATGCCGTCACGGCCCCCGCTCGCCGCCATTCCCGCCACGTCACCGTCGCCAGCGCAACGGCCCCGACCGCCGCCAGGGCGGCCTCGACCGGGAGGCCGCGCGATCCGCTGAGGGTGCCCCGCGCCACGCTCCCGCCGAGCACGTAGCCAACCTTATCC
>JALYGH010000107.1 GCA_030777205.1 Chloroflexota bacterium | reverse complement strand
GGTCGCGGCCGCGCCGGTCGGAGCGCCCGAGCCGTCCTGACGGCTCGGACCATCAGGACGCCCCCGGCTGACGCGCGGCCGATCCGCGCCTGCCCCGCCCGCTTCCGCCGCACTCGCAGGGAGAGGCGCCGGCTACGTCCGACGGTTGCGGAGTTCCGTGCCGGCCAGCTCCTCGTAGACCGTTGCGATAGCCGTGGTGTCCCAGCGGCCCAGCCCCCTCGACTTCGCGACCTGACGGATCTGCTGCACCAGCGCGCCGATCAGGACCGGTGCGCCGACGTCGGCGGCGAGCTCCATCGCCAGGCGGGCGTCCTTGTGCTGAAGGTCGAGCGCGAAGGCCGGCGTCTCGTAGCCACCGGTCAGCACCTTGTTCTTGATCGCGCCGTGCAGCATCGCGTTGTTGCCGCCAGTGGTCGCCAGCACCTGGAGCATGATCTCCGGCGACAGGCCGGCCTTCTGGCCGATCAGCAGCGCCTCGATCGAGGCGGCGGCCGCCACCCCGCCGAGCAGGTTGTTCACCAGCTTCTTGGTTTTTTTTTTATATTTCTGGCCGCAGTGGTGGATGTTGGTGGCCACCTTGCTGAAGACCGGCATGCAGGCGCCGAGATCCTCCTTCGCGCCGCCGACCATCAGCACCAGCGTGCCAACCTCGGCTTCGGCGACGGAGCGCGCCATCGCGGCGTCCAGCACCCGGATGCCGCGCGACCGGGCCTCCTCGTGGAGCTGGAGGCTGACCTTCGGGTGGACGGTGCTGAAGTCGGCGTGGACCATCCCCTGCTTCGCGGCGTGGTACACGCCCTCCTCGCCGAGCATCGCGTTCAGGACGTCCGGGCCGTCAGGTAGGACTGTGATGACCAGGTCGGCGCCCATCGCCACGTCGGCCGGGCGCTGCGCCACCGTTGCCCCCTGCTCCACCAGCGACTGGACCGCCTGCTGATTGATGTCGTAGACGGCAACCTCGAAGCCGCCCTTGGCGATGTTGCGGGCGATCGGCCGCCCCATGTTGCCGAGACCGATGACGCCAACCTTCTTCACGGCGCTCCCTCCGGGAGAGTAGGCAGTAAATGGTAGGCAGCGGGCAGTGGAAGCGAGGGAACATGGTACCCCGCCGGCATGCTGGTCACTCTTGCCGGCCCGCCTGTCCCAGTCAAAGCATCCCGAAGCGCCGCCGTGTTGCTGTCATCTCCGTTTCACGATGGCCGAGCGCCTACCGGCCGCTCGCCACTCGGTACGGTTCGTGCCTCATGCGGCAGCATGGCCACGCTCTCCCCGCCCCCGCCGACGCGCTCGGAGGATTTCGCGCAACGGGTCGGCTCCGTGCGCCGGCGCGCCAACCGAGTCGGGGTGCGCGCGTCGAAGCTCGGGCGCCGCGTCCGAGTGCATGGCGGCTGGCTGCGCGTCCTCCGCAACACCGTCGTCGGCTTCCACAACCAGGCCGGTACGCGGATGGCGGCCGCGCTGTCGTACTATTCGATCTTCGTCGCCGGACCGACCCTGATCCTGACCCTCTGGCTCGGGACCCTCCTCTTCGGCGAGGAGGCCACCCGCGAGGCCGTCGCCCGGCTCCTCAGTCGCGCCCTGCCGCCGAACGCCGGCGCCGCCAACGCCGTCGCCAGCGAGGTCGTGCGCCGATCCACCCCGACCGCCAGCCTGGCCATCCTGGTCGGCATGGTCTCGCTGTTCGGGTTCACGCGGGCGCTGACGACGAGCCTGAATGTGACGATGAACGCCGAGGGTCGCGAGCCGCTGCACCGCACGATCGTTGTGGCGCCGCTCCTGCTCGCCGCCGTCGCCGGCTTGCTTTGGGGCGCCTGGGCCCTCGAGATCGCGATCGACGTGGTCGAGGTCGCCACCGGCACCGGCGACGACTCGCTGCTCGGGCACTTGCTGGGCGGATTCGTGCCACTCGCGCTGGCCGCCGTCTACTTCGCGATGATCCTGTCGGTTGTCCCGCGCGTCCAGCTCAGCCGTACCGAAGTACTCGTGCCGGCGGCGGTGGGCGCGGTGCTCTGGGAGGCGGCGCGCCAGGTGTTCGGCTGGCTCGTCGGGACCGAGAGCATCTACCTCGAGGTGTTCGGGCCGCTCGGCGGGGTCGTGGCGCTCCTCGGCTGGGTGTACCTCAGCTCGGCGATCCTGGTGCTGATCGGCCAGTTTACCTGGGCATTCGCCATGGAGCGGCGCGGGCGCGGCCGACTCGCCGCCGAGCTGCCGCGTGAGGCGGGGCTCTCCGGCCGCATCCAACCGCTCGAGGCCGACAACGTGGTCAACGAAGCCTCCCACCACTGAGCGCCGAGCCGTCCCCATACCGCCACTTCGGCATACCCGCGCCGCCGCGCCGACGGGCAGCGCGGCGCGCCTGCCGGTACCATGCTCGATCATGACCAGGAGCGGCGAGGAGAGTGCCATGAGCGACACGGCGGCGCGACGCGACGAGATGGACCGGTTCAGTGGCTCGACCTTGACCGACGAGGAGCTGCGCGAGTTCCTGGCCGGCCCCTGGGTCTGCAAGCTCGGCACGCTCACCGACGACGGCGCCCCGTACATCACGCCGGTCTGGTACGAGTACGACGGTGAGGGCTACGTGATCGTCGGCCGCGAGCGCGCCGTCTGGGTCGCCCACATCCGCCGCGACCCGCGCGTCGCACTCTGCATCGACGATCCGGAGGGGAGCCACCGTCGCGTCCTCGTCCAGGGTCACGCCGAGATCGTCGAGGGGCCGAGCACGCGCGGCCCGTGGCTGCCGGTCGCCCGCCGGATGGCCGAGCGTTACATGGGTGGGGCCGCCGGCTCGGCTTACATGGAGCGCACGCTCGACTTCCCGCGCTACACCGTCCGCGTCGTCCCGGAGAAGACCGCGACCTGGCGCGGTGGCTGGGCCCGCAAGTACTACGCCTGATCCTCACGGCGACCGGAGTCGGCCACACCCGGCGCCCCGGGCGACATCGCGTCGGAGCCGGAGGGGCCGGCCGAGCGCCGCGGTCGCCGAGTCGCTCGGGCGCACCGAAGCAGTCGCCGTCGCGCTGGCAGCGATCGGCTTGTTCGCGCTCTACGCCTGGGCCGGCCGGTACTGGATCGACCTGGTTGACGAAGGTTACTTCCTGCACCTGGCGGATCGCGTCCTCGCCGGCGACCTGCCCTACCGCGACTTCGACACCTACTACACGCCGGCCGTCTTCTACCTGTATGCCGCCACGTTCAAGCTGTTTGGCGTCGGCGTCGAGCCGATCCGTCTCCTGCTGGCCGTCACTCGCGTCGCCTGGTTCGTCCTGCTGTACCGTCTGATGCGGCGCGTGGCGCCGTGGCCGTTCGCCGTCCTGCCGTTCCTCGTCGTCGCGGCCGTCGACGCGGTGCCGATCTCCCCGGAGCCGCACCCCTCCTGGTTCGCCATGCTGGCCACGCTGGTCGCCCTCGATGCGATCGTCCGTCACCAACACGCGCCTCGTGCGCGCTGGGCGGCCGCCGCCGGGCTGGCGGCCGGAGCCGCGTTCGCCTTCAAGCAGAACGTCGGGGCGTTCGCAGCATTGTCGATCGGGGCGTACCTGCTCCTGCGAGATCCCCGCGCCGCGGGCCGACTCCTGCTCGCCGGGCAGGGGACGTTCGTCCTCGGCGTGATGCTCGCGGCGACCGTGCTGCTCTGGCCGGGCCTGGACGGGGCCGTGGCCGTCACCCTCTGGCTCCCGCTCCTCGCGACGCTGGGCCTGCTAGTCGGCTCGGCCTGGTCGCACCTCCGCGTCGGCGGCTGGGCCGGCGGACTGGTCCCGTTCCTCCGCGATGCGCTGGCCGCTGGCGGGGCCTTCGTCGCCATCACGCTGCTCTGGCTCGTCCCGGTCACGCTCGCCCTCGGGGTCGAGGCGACGCCGTTCGGCCTCTTCATCGGGGTGGTCAACCAGGGGGCGCTGATCTACTCGCTGCCGCCCCCGCCGCCGGCCACCCGCCTCGTCGTGCTACTCGGCATCTGGCCCCCGATCGCCGTTGCCGCCCTGCTCGGCCGGCGAGGTGAACGACCGGGCCGCCCAGTCATCCTCGCGGCACTCGGCGCCACCCTGCTGCTGCCCTGGCTGCCCGTCGCCGGGAGTCCTCCCGAATCGCTGGGTGAGGACCCGATCGTCGATCCCTGGCTCGACTACCTCGACGAGCAGCTCGGGGCGCTGTACGTGTACCTGCCGGCGCTCGGGGCCTGGGCCGGCCTGGCGATGCTCGGAGCGGTCACCTGGCGCGGCGGGCCGGTCGAGCCGCTGGCGGCGTACCTCCTCGTCGGGACGCTCGCCCTGCTGGCGCTCTACCCACGCATGGACGTGGCCCACGTCATGTTCGCCAGCCCGCCGCTGTTCGTGGTCGGGGCGTGGGGCCTCGCCTGGGCGTACCGCGGGCTCGCCGGGAGGGTTAGCCCCCTCGGCAAGGTGCTCGTCTTCGTCTCCCTGCTCGTGGTGCCGGTCGCCGCCGCCGCGCCGCACGTGTACTGGCGCTACGTCACGCTCGTCCACCCCGACCCGCGCGCGTCCACCCCGCCGGCTTACGTGGCGCTCGAGTTGGCGCGCGCCGATGTGCTGGTGCCCGAGAACGTGGCGGAGAGCATTCGCGGCGCGGTGCGCTTCGTCCAGGCCGGAACCCCGCCGGGCGAGCCGTTCTTCGCGTATCCGGCCGTCCCGATGTTCTACTTCCTCGCCGAGCGCCCCAACCCGACCCGCTTCGATCACGTCATCCCGGGCGCGCTCACCGCGGACGATCGCCGGCAGGTAATCCGCGACCTCGACGCGAGCAAGCCGCGCTACGTCCTCTGGGACCATAGCGGGGTCGTGTACTGGCGCTCTGATACCACGGCCCGCGACCTCAGCGACTACATCTGGGGCTGCTACGAGCAGGTCGCCAACTTCCCGCCCTTCCTGATCCTGGAACGTCGCTGCCCCTGAGGTGGTAGGGGCGCCTACCAGCCTCCGGTGTGAGCGGCTACACTCAGGCTCACGCCGAACCGTCGGGGCCGGAGGTGGGATGCAAGGGGGCGCGTGGGCCGAGCGCGCGACGAGTCGGGGCGGAATCGTCGGGGTCTTTGGGCGACCGGGGCCGTCGCGCGTGCTGCTCGTGGCGGCGGCGTTGCACACCTGCAACGACGCCTTCTTCGCCGTCATGTTCCCCCTCCTGCCGTTCATCGCCGCCGAGCTGGGGCTCTCGTACGCCGAGGTCGGGCTGGTCAAGTCGCTCTTCTCGGGCAGCTCGGCCGTGCTCCAGTTGCCGGCCGGCCTGCTCGGCGAACGGTTGGGCGAGTACGTCCTGCTGGCCTGGGGGAACGGCTGGGTCGCGGCCGGCCTGCTCGGCTTCGCCGCCGCGACGAGCCTGCCGTTCCTGCTCGTCGCGGCCGTCTTCGCCGGGCTCGGCGGCAATCTCCAGCACCCGCTCGCGTCGACGATGGTCGCCCGGGCCTTCGAGGGCGGGCGGCGCGGCACGGCGATCGGGACCCTGAACTTCGCCGGCGACCTCGGCAAGATGGCCGCGCCGGCGCTCGTGGCGCTGATCGCGCTCCCGTTCGGCTGGCGGGCGACGCTCGTCGCGCTCGGACTCTTCGGGATTGTGTTCTCGATCGGCGTCGGGCTGCTCCGCGCCTGGGCCGGTCCGCCGCCACCGATGGGGCCGCCACCGAGCGTTGATGGGGCGAGCGCGCCGGTGGACCCACCGGCCGCATCGGCGGGCGACGCCATCCCGCGCGCCTACTGGCTCCTGTCGCTCGTCGGGATGCTCGACGCCAGCACCCGCGCCGCCGCGCTCACCTTCTTACCATTCGCCTTCGAGCGCCAGGGCATCGGCGCTGTCGAGACCGGGTTGTTGTTCGGCCTGATCTTCTTCGGTGGGGCGGCCGGCAAGCTACTCTGCGGCCCGCTTGGGGACCGGTTCGGCGCTTTCGCGATCGTCTTGCTGACCGAGACGACGACCGCCCTGGCCCTGCTGGGCCTCGTCTGGGGGCCGCCCGGCGCGGCGGTCGGGCTGGCGCTCGTGTTCGGCTTCGGGCTGAACGGCACCTCGTCCGTGCTCTACGCGGCCGTCGCGACGCTCGTGCCGGACGGCAAGCGCGGCCGCGGCTACGGGCTGTACTACACGGTGATCGACGTGGCGGCGGCCATTGCGACGGTCGCGTACGGCGTGCTGGCCGACTGGAGCGGCCTGACCTGGGCGTTCGCGCTGATGGCCGCGCTCACCCTGGCCGTCGTCCCGCTTGCCGCCCCGTTGCGCACCCGCCTCGCCGCCTGAATCCGAATAATTGGTCAGGCGGCGACATGATCGGGGCTAGAGGATCCCGAGCAACCAGAACAGGACGATCAGGCCGAGCGGCACGCCGATGAGCCATAGGAGGATGTAGACCACGCCGCCCTCCAGCATGTGGGTGCTGCCTGGACTTGATGCAGACGGCGTGCCAGGCCAGCGTCACGGCGCCGACTCCGGCCGGCGTCATAGTGCGCCGCGCGCCGGTCGTCAGGCGAGCAGGCCCGGCCCGAAGATGGTGATCAGCCAGGCCGAGATCAGCGACAGGCGGTCGCTGAAGATCAGCAGCCCCATCCCGACCAGCAACATGCCGCTCGCCAGCTCCAGCGCCCGCATCTGGGTCCGCAGCCCGCGCAGCAGCCGCAGCACCGTCCCGAGCGCCAGCCCCGCCAGCACGAACGGGATGCCCAGCCCGAGCCCGTAGACGAACAGCAGGAGCATCCCCTGGCCGACCGTCTGCTCCTGGCTTGCCAGGGCGAGCAGGCCGGCCAGGAAGGGGCCGATGCACGGCGTCCAGCCGGCCGCGAAGGCCACCCCGAGCAGCAGCGCCCCGGCGTAGCCCGTCCTCCCCTCGCCGATCGACGCCCGCTTCTGGCGATAGAGCAGCGGGATGCGGACCAGCCCGAGCGTGTGCAACCCGAACAGCACGACGAGCACGCCGGCGATCCTCAGCAGGAGCGTCTGGTGCTGGAGGAGCACCTGCCCGATGAACGAGGCGGAGGCGCCAAGCACTGCGAACACCGCCGACAGCCCGAGCACGAACGCCAACGAGCGCCCGAGGATGTGGGCGCGCGTCGCGGCGTCCTGGCGCTCGGACAGCTCGTCGGCGGAGAGACCGGTCATGTAGCCGAGGTAGGCCGGCAGGAGCGGCAGGACGCAGGGCGACACGAACGACAGCAGGCCGGCCCCGACGGCCAGCATTAGCGTGAGCGGGGTGAGCGCGAGCGCCTCGGGTAGCATGCCTCGGACCTGCAGGACGGTTGGATCAGTGGAGCCTGTCTCGCCGGTCGCCGAGCGTCATCTAGCGCTCGGCCACTAGCCTGATTGTACCGTCGCGTGACCCGCGCGACGGTGACGATCCTTGCAAACGACATCCCTCCCCACCAATCGAGTCGCACCAAGAAAAGGTGTGCGACCCCGGCGCGGTATAACGGCTCCCGAGATGGACCTCTTGCTCCGCGTCGACCCGAGTGCCCGGGAGCCGCTGTACGTCCAGCTCTACGGCGGCCTCCGTTCCTCGATCCTCGACGGGCGGATCGCGCCGGGCGCGCGCCTGCCGTCGAGTCGGGCGCTCGCCCAGATGCTCGGACTGGCGCGGAACACCGTCCACGGCGCGTATGATCAGCTCATCGCCGAAGGGTACCTTGAGACACGGCACGGCTCGGGGACCTACGTGGCGGCGAGCCTGCCCGACGATGCCCTGCAGGCGGGGCCCGCCGGGGCGCCCGTCGGCGGCCCGGGTCCTGATAGTCGGCTCGATGGGACTCTGCCTAGCGACCGAGGATCGCGGGCGCCATGGCCGAACGGTACGAGCCCGGCTGTCGGCGGGGTGGCGCTGTCCGCCTGGGGACGGCGCGTCGCGGACGTCCCGGTCACTCCCTACGCCGACCCGTCGCCGGGGCTGCCGTACGATTTCCGCCACGGCCGCCCGGACGCCGGGCACTTCCCGCTCGACGCCTGGCGCCGCGTCGCCCTCCATCAGCTCCGCTCCCTCGGCCGCGACGACCTCTGGTATGGTCCGCCGGCCGGCTCGCCGCGGCTGCGCACGGCAATCGCCGGCTACCTCGGCCGCGCCCGCGGTGTGCGCTGCTCGCCCGAACAGGTGATCGTCACGACCGGCACCCAGCAGGCGCTCGACCTGATTGCCCGGCTGACCCTGGACCTTAGCGACCCAGTGGTCGTCGAGGATCCCTGCTACCCGGGGGCGCGCCGGGTCTTCCTGGCGCTCGGGGCAAGGGTGATCGGCGTGCCGGTCGACGAGCAGGGGCTCCGCGTCGCCGAGCTGCCCGAGGGGCCGATTCGGCTCGTCTACACCACGCCGTCGCACCAGTACCCGACCGGCGCCACGCTGCCGGTCAGCCGCCGCCTCGAGCTGCTCGCCTGGGCGACCCGCCAGGGCGCGCTGGTGATCGAGGACGACTACGACAGCGAGTTCCGGCACGTCGGCCGCCCACTGGAGGCGATGCAGGGGCTGGACCGGGCCGGCCGCGTGGCGTACGTCGGCAGCTTCTCGAAGGTGCTCTACCCGGCGCTGAGGATGGGCTACCTCGTCGTGCCGCCCGCGCTGGCCCGCGTCGCCGCCGAGGCGAAGCAGCTGGCGGACCTCCAGACGGCCACGCCGCCGCAGGAGGCGCTCGCCCAGTTCATCGAGGCCGGCCAATTCGAGGCGCACCTGCGGCGGATGCGCCGCGTCTACCGCGCCCGACGGGCCATCCTGCTGGACGCCCTGGCCCGCGAGCTGGGCGGCATCGCCGAGCCCGGCCCGAGCGAGGCCGGGCTGTACGTCCTGGTGCGCCTGGCGCCCGGCGTCGACGAGATGGCCGTCGCGCGTCGGGCGGCGCAGCTCGGCGTGGCCGTCTACCCGGCCGCGCCCTACTACGCCCACCTCGTCGATCGGCCCGGCCTGGTCCTCGGCTACGCCGCCCTCGACGAGGCGCAGATCGCCGCGGGCATCCGGCGGCTGGCGCGGGCGGTGCGGGAGGCGGCGCTTGCCCCCTGTCCCCCTCTCCCCGTGAGCGAGAAGGCCCGCGGCTACTCACCCAGTCCGTAGTGCGCGTCGAGATCCCGCTGATAGGCGTCCACCCGGCCGCTGAGGACGTCGGCCGCCGAGACCGCGCACCCGGCCAGCGACGACTCGACGATCGCGAAGCTGGCCGCGAGGTCGCGCAGCCCCTCCTCGCCGCTCGTCTCGGCCTCGCCGTCGATGCCGTCGCGGCGCTCGCGGATCGCCCGCAGCCAGTCGCCGATCAGCAGCCCGAACTGGTCGGACATGCCGCGCGGGAACAGCCGCTCGCGGTCGGCGTCGGTCGCGTGCTGCGCGAAGTAGGCATCCAGGGTCGTCTCCTCGGCGCCGTCGAGTAGGAGCCGCTCGGCCTTCAGGCAGCCGCGCCTCCCGTAGACGATCGGGCCGGCCGGGATCGTCGGCTCGCCGTGGCCGGCGAAGGAGAACGAGAGCTGACCGATCGCGCCGCTGGCGAACGTCGCGACGGCCATGAACGCGTCGTCGGTGTCGCAGTCGACGGTGTCGGTCACCGTCCCGTCTTCGTCGCGCAGGTAGCGGACCGGCTCGAACGTCCTGGCGATGGCCGTCACCGTCTCGACCTCGCCGCAGAGGTTGCGCAGGCGGTGGAAGATGTGCGGCCCGACGTCGAGCGAGGCGCCGCCGGCCCCGACGAGCTTCTGGTGCCGCCAGGGCGAGTTGCCGACCCACCGGTCCGGCGACCAGTACGCGGTCCCCAGCGACTGGAAGAGGGCCATCTGCGGCGTCCCGAGGTCGCCGCGCCGCATCACCCAGGCGGCGATGCGCACCGGACGGTTGAAGCGGGCGTTCTCGCAGACGGCCAGGACGAGCCCGCGCTGCTTCGCGGCCTCGACCATCGCCCGCCCGGCCCGCATCGTGATCGCCAGCGGCTTCTCGATCAGCGCGTGGACGCCGGCCTCCAG
Source organism: Chloroflexota bacterium (assembly GCA_030777205.1). GTDB lineage: Bacteria > Chloroflexota > UBA6077 > UBA6077 > JACCZL01 > JALYGH01. The sequence continues at coordinate 3,292 of JALYGH010000107.1, read as the reverse complement.
GCAGGCGAGCGCCTGAACATGGTGCAGCCCGACCTCAGTGGTGATGTCGACCGCCTCAACGGCGCCGGCGTCGAGCATGGCGCGGACGTCCGTGTACACGTCCGGCACGACGTCATCCTGGAAGTCGGCGACGCCGATCGAGCGCGCGGCGAGCGGGTCGTTCCCGCCATAGATCGTCCTGGTGCCGGGGCCGCCGGCCCGGGCGTAGGCGCGGGCACGCACCGGGTCGCGCGAGCAGATCGCCGTGATCCGGAAGTCGTCGACGCCGGCCGCGCGCAGGGCGGCGTAGGCGCGCAGGTGGGCCGGGACGATTCGCCCGGCCCCGACGAGCCCGATGCGTAGCGGCTGAGTCATGCGAATGCCTCCGGGTGCGCGAGTCGGGAGCGTGTCAGCCGCCTTGTTATACTGGCGCGCCATGGCACCGTCCGACGACCGGCCGCGGTCGAACGTGAGCTCAGCGGTCCCACGGGACGTCGACCGGCCGACGGTCGCGCTCGTCCTCGACCGCCTCCGCGACTACTACGGCGAGCCGGCGCCACGCGTGCCGACCGACCCGCTCGACGAGCTGATCGCGACGATCCTCTCGCAGCACACCTCGGACACCAACACCGAGCGCGCCTTCGCCAGCCTCAAGGCCCGATTCGCAGGATGGGAAGATGTCGCTGCGGCTCCGGTCGCGGCCGTCGCTGACGCGATCCGCTCGGGCGGCCTGGCCCAGGTCAAGGCGCCGCGCATCCTGCGAGTGTTGCGAACGATCCGCGAGCGTCGTGGCGGTTACAGCCTGGCGTTCCTGAACGATCTGTCCGTCGCCGAGGCTCGCGAGTGGCTCACGTCCCTCGACGGCGTCGGCCCGAAGACCGCCGCCTGTGTCTTGCTCTTCGCGTGCGGACTCCCCGCCCTTCCGGTCGATACGCACGTCCACCGCGTCAGCAGGCGCCTCGGACTGATCGGCCCGAAGGTCGGCGAGGCGGCCGCCCACCGCGACCTCGAGGCGATCGTGCCGGCCGGCGACGTCTACGCCTTCCACATGCTCCTGATTCGCCACGGCAGGACGATCTGCAAGGCACCGCGCCCGCGCTGCGCGGTCTGCCCACTTGACGACGTCTGCCCGAAGATCGGCCTCGGCCCGGAGCATGATCGCGCTGTCTCGGCGTCGTGAGTATGGCCGCCGGTCACGAGCGACTCCTCGCGGAAGACCGGACAGTCCGGCGAATTAGGATGAGGCCGCCGTCGTGATCCGCTGGGCTTCAGCGGCGGCGGCAGCGAGCCGCTTCGCGCCTTCTTCGATGTTTTCGCGGCTGGTTGCGAAGCTCAGGCGCACGAAGCCCTCGCCGGCCGGGCCGAACTCGGTGCCGCTGCGGACGGCGAGCCCGCGATCGAGCACGAACTGGGTGAAGTCCCGGGCCGGCATGTCCGCCTCGTACTTGACGAAGGCGTAGAACGTTCCCTCCGGCTTGCGCCACGACAGGCCCTCGGCCGAGCGGAGCGCGCGGTCGAGCATGTCGCGACGGTAGGCGTACTCGGCGCACATCTGCCGGGGGGCGTCCGACGGCGTGGTGAGCGCCACGATACCCGCCCGCTGGACGGCGCTGTTCATCTGGCCGAGGGCGGTCATGTGCACCTTCAGCGCGGCCTTCGCCATGCCCCCCCGCGCCGCCAGGTAGCCCAGGCGCAGGCCGGTCATGGCGTACGTCTTCGAGAACGTCTGGCAGAACAGCACCTTGTCGAGCAGCCCCGGCAAGCTCAACGCCGAGACGTGCTCGCGGCCGTCGAAGACGAGCTGGTCGTACGCCTCGTCGGCCAGCACCAGCAAGTCGCGCTCGATACAGAAGCGTGCCAGCTCTTCGAGCTCGTCACGGCGGAAGACGGCGCCGGTCGGGTTGCACGGGTTGCAGAGGACGACCATCCGCGCGCGTGGGCCGGCCAGCGACGACAACGCGTCGATGTCGAGGTGGTGGTCGGAGGTCCCCGGGACGAACGTCGCCTCAGCACCGATCGACAGCGCGACGTCGCCGTACAGCGAGTAGTTCGGCTGCGGGATCAGCACCTGGTCGCCGGCATCGAGATAGGCGACCATCGCCGCGTAGATCGCGCCGCTGCCGCCATGGGTGATGGTCACGTCGTCGGCGGTCCAGCCCTCGCCGGTGCGCGCCCGGAGCTGGTCCGCGATGACGGCGCGGAGTTCGGGGTCGCCCTGGAACGGCGCGTAGTGGGTGTACCCCTGCTCGAGCGCGTCGCCGAGCGCCTCCACGATGTGGCGCGGCGTCGGGAAGTCGGGGTCGCCCTGCATCATCCGGACGACGCCGGGGCCCGGGGGAGCGGGCTGGCCGGCCCGTTCGGACTGGCTGAGCCGCTGGACTGCCGCCGAGGGTTGCCGCACGTTCGACCTCCGCCCGTGTCGTCGGGATCTTGGGCCAATTGTGCCGGCCACCCCGCCCATGGGACAACGCGACCGGACCTGCCGGTCGCGCGGACGGCCGCGGCGCGGTCGGCGCCCGGAAGTGGTCAGCAGTCGGACGACGGAGACTCGTGCGTCAGAAGGCAGGCTTCAGGCGACGGCCGTTCGGCGGGCGATCTCGCCGGCGAGGTCCAGGCGGCGCGTGCCGAAGCCGCGCCGGTCCCACTCCTCGCGGGGCACCATCCAGAATACCTCCAGCTCGTTGCCGTCCGGATCGGCCGCGTACAGGCTGAGGCTGCTGCCGTGGTCCGACTCGCCGCGGAGGGCGCCCGCCTCGACCAGGGCGGCGCGCGCCCGGCCGAGATCCTCGATCGTGGCGACCTCCCACGCCGCGTGGTACAGCCCGACGCGGTCGCCGTGCCCGGGCGGCGCGGCACCTTCGCCGATGCCGAACAGGCCGAGGTCGTGGTGGTTGTCGCTGCCGTTCGCGCGCAGGAAGATCGCCTGGTCGCCCATCTGCTCAACGATCTGGAATCCGAGCACGTCACGGTAGAAGCCCAGCGCGCGCTGGGCGTCGCGCACGTAGAGCACGATGTGGTTGAGGCGCATGATGGTGAACATGGCTGCACCCAGGACGGTCATGGAGTCGCGTGTACTTGCAGAAGACAACAGCCGGCGTGCCACCAAGATTCCAACGCCGTCGGCCCTCCAATCACCCATGGCCGCCGCCGAGCAGGGGGACCGCGCGCTATCCTTGGGAATGCTGCTGCACGACTCGCTCACGGCCGACGAGGAGCGCGCCGTCGTCGACCTCCTGCGTGACTTGATCCGCGCCCGCAGCGTGAACCCACCGGGCGACGAGCAGGCCGTCGCGGACCTGCTCGCCGCCCGGGC
>JALYGH010000106.1 GCA_030777205.1 Chloroflexota bacterium | reverse complement strand
GTTACACCGAGGCATGGCGCGCGTTCGGGCGGTCGATCCCGAAGCCGAAGGCGGTGCTGGCGGTGTCCGCCCACTGGTACATCAACGCCACCGCCGCCCTCGCCACGCCGATCCCGCGGACGATCCACGACTTCTACGGATTCCCGGAGGCGCTGTACGACGTCGAGTACCCGGCCAAGGGCGATCCGGAGCTGGCGGCGGCGCTGAAGGAGCTGGCCGCCCCGATCTGGGTCGGCCTGGACCGCGATAGCTGGGGCATCGACCACGGCACCTGGTCCGTGCTGGTCCACGTCTTCCCGGACGCGGACGTACCGGTCGTCCAGCTCTCGATCGACGCGACGAAGCCGCCGGAGTACCACCTGGAGCTGGGCCGGCGGCTCGGGGCCCTGCGCGACCGGGGCGTGCTGATCCTGGGCAGCGGGAACATCGTCCACAACCTGCGCACGCTCGCGTGGGGCGAGCGGGCCCGGGCGTACGACTGGGCGACCCGGTTCGACGGCGACGTCCGGCGCTACCTTCGCGAGGGCGACGATCGGTCGATCGTCGAGTACGAGCGTCACCCGGACGGCGCGCTGGCGGTGCCGACCCCGGACCACTACCTGCCGCTGCTGTACGTGGCCGGGCTGCGGCGCAACGACGACGACCTCGGCGTCCTGGTGGACGGGGTCGACCTCGGGTCGATCTCGATGACGGCGGTGCGGGTGGGCTGAGGCGGGTGGGCGAGGAGCGAAGGGTGCCCCGCCGAGGGAGGGGCTGAAAGGTTGCTCCGCCGGCGGGAGAGGGTTGGGCGAGGGGGAGCAATGGTGAACGCGGGACGACTTGACGACCGGGTGGCGATCGTCACGGGTGGCGGCTCGGGGATCGGACGGGCGATCGCGCTCGGCTACGCGCGGGAAGGGGCCCAGGTGCTCGTCGCCGACCGCGATCGAGCGACCGCCGACGCCGTGGCCGCCGAGGCGCCCGACCGGATCCGCGCCCACGAGGCGGACGTGACACGTAGCGAGGACGTGCGCGGCATGGTCGCGGCGGCGGTCGAGCAGTTCGGCAGGCTCGACATCCTGGTCAACAACGCCGCCATCCAGCTCCACGGGCGCGACGGGCGCTGCCACGAGGTGCCGGAGGACGTCTGGGACCAGACGATGGCCGTCAACCTGCGAGCCGTCTTCCTGTGCGCCAGGTACGCCCTGGCGGAGCTGCTGCGGACCGGGACCGGCGGGACGATCATCAACATCGCCTCGCCGACGGCGTTCGACAAGATCGGGGCCGGGTACGCCGCGTATGCCAGCAGCAAGGGCGGCGTCGTCACGCTGACCCGCGTCATCGCGGCTGACTACGCGCGCGAGGGGATCCGCTGCAACGCGATCGTGCCGGGCGCGACGGAGACGCCGCTGACGGAGTCGCTCTTCCGTGACGAGGCGGTGCGGAGCGGGCTGGTGAACGCCACGCCGCTCGGGCGACTCGGGCGCCCGGATGACCTCGTCGGGATCGCCGTGTTCCTCGCCTCGGATGAGTCGCGCTACGCCACGGGCGCCCTGTTCTTCGTCGACGGTGGCCTGACGATGTACTGATCCAACGTGCCGCCGAGAGGGCGCACAGTGGGCGACGAGCGTGCAGCACCATCCAGCCCGGAACTCAGCGGGCCTGATCGGTAAACGTCGCGGCGATGACTGACATGGAGGACCACGATTTCGCGGTCATCCTCGCGAATCTCGTAGACGACTCAGTAATCACCTACGCGGAGGCGCCACCCGGCGCGACCGGCGAGTTTCAGTGCTCCCGCCGGCCGCGGGTCGCCGGCGAGCTGGCGAATGCGATCACGAACTCGTTCGTAGGAACCGGCGGGCAGCGCGGCCAACTCCTTCTGGGCACGGCGAATGATGGAGAGATGATAGCTCACGCCCGGCGCTGCTCAATCTCTCGGATCGCTTCCTCGAACGGCACCGACTCGTCGCCTGATTCGGCAGCCGTGTCGTACGCCCGGATCGCTTCCAGTTCCTCCAAGTCCTCGAGAAGTCGTCGGTACTCCTCGATATCCAGGAGTACCGCGGACGTCTTGCCCCGTTCATCCACAACGAAGCGAGCCTTCGGAGCAGTACTCACGAGATCTCCTCTCGATCCGGGGCCCGTGCCACCGAATGGGAACATCCCGGTCGTCGAGTCGAACCGGGACAGGGCTCGGAGACGAACGGGGCAGGCTCGCGCCCCCTATGCGGTGAGGGCCTCGCGGGCGGCCGAGATCGTCCGCTCCACGTCGGCCCCGGTGTGGGCGGTCGAGACGAAGGCGGCCTCGAACTGCGACGGCGCCAGGTAGATCCCGCGGTCGAGCATCGCCCGGAAGAAGCGGCCGTAGCGCGCCGCGTCGGCGCGCTTGGCCGACGCGTAGTCCGTCACCGGAGCGTCGGTGAAGAACGCCGTCAGCATCGAACCGACGCGCGAGACGTGCAGCGGCACACCGGTGGCCTCGGCACCGGCGGCCAGGCCGCCTGCCAGCATGGC
>JALYGH010000105.1 GCA_030777205.1 Chloroflexota bacterium | reverse complement strand
CCCACGTTTCTCTATCCAATCGATACGGTTCGGGAGTGGGCACCCTCGCCCGGGGGCGAAGGAGGCCGTCGTCGGGCAGGCCTGCGGCCAGACTGAGCTGATCGCCGAGTCCGGATTGACAATGGATGCTACGCCCGACCCCTCACAGCGGAAGGTGGAGGACTTGTCCCTCCCACTCACCTTCCTAACTACACAGCGCCAGCGGCGGGATCGCCTCATCGTCCACCGTTCGGCGCCCGCGATCCTGGACACGGACCAGATTAAGGTCTGGCCGGTGTTGGAGCAAGCCGCGGGTGATGTCGCCGTGAAGGCTCGCGTCGGCGAGGAGACGCAGCACGATCAGGGACGGCATTGCTTCGCGGCCCGCCCCATGAGACGCTCGCGGATGGCCCGGTGGTCGATCCGAGACTCGTTGAGCCGTCGAAGCTCGTCCGCTTCGAGCTGCCGACGGCGCAAGTAGTCCTCGATCTCGGACGTGTGCCTTAGGATAGTACACGATGGCACCATACACGTCGGCGAGGGACAGGGCATTGTAGCCGCGCGCGATCTCCTCTGGCGTGGCGCCACGCTTGAAGGCACCGACGACAATATCGAGCGTCACGCGAGCCCCACCAACGCGGGCGACTCCATCCGCGTCGACCGCGACCGGAACCTGATCAGGAGCGATAGCGAGAGTCACCGCGCCTGCCTCTGCCCGATCATTGTACCGCCGACTGGATAGCTCCGATCCTGGGCCCTACCGCTCCATGCCGCGGCCCTTCAAGCGCGGGTCGAAGAAGTCGCGGAGGCCGTCGCCGAGGAGGTTGGCGGCCAGGATGATCAGCGTGATCGTCAGGCCGGGGTAGAGGACGAGCCACCACGGCGGCTTGAACGACTGGGCGTTCTGCTCGCCAAGCATGTTCCCGAGGCTCGGAGTCGGTGGCGGCACGCCCACGCCCAGGTAACTGAGCGCCGCCTCGGCGAAGATCACGGCGCCCAGGTTCAGGCTGAACACGACCAGCAGCGGGGCGACGCACTGCGGCGCGATGTGGCGGAGCATGATCCGCCAGTGCGAGGCGCCCATCACCCGCGCCGCCTCGACGTAGCTCAGCTCCTTCACCGACAGCGCCACCGAGCGGATGATCCGCGACGAGCCGGGGATCCGCGTGACCGCGATGGCGACGATCATGGTGGTGATGCCGGCCCCGAGCCCGGCCATCAGCAGCATTGCCAGGATCAGCGTCGGGAACGACATCAGCACGTCGACGAGCCGCTGGCTGATCAGGTCGAACCGTCCGCCGGCGTAGGCCGTGGCCACGCCGACGACGAAGCCGAGCAATTCGCCGAGCAGCACGGCAGAGAAGGCGACGACCAGGCTGATCCGCGCGCCGTAGAGCAGGCGGCTGAGCACGTCGCGCCCGAGCTTGTCGGTCCCCATCAGGTGCTCGGCCGACGGCTCCTGGACGAGCTTCTGGTACTGGTTCAGGGTCGGATCGTACGGGGCGAGCTGCGGCGCGAACAGCGCCACAAGGATGATCGCGACCAGCAGCGCGCCGGCCGCCGTGGAGAGCGGCGACAGCCGCCGGAAGCGCGCGAAACCGCCTGCCAATCGGTCGAAGGCAGTGCCGCCTGGGGAGGCCCCGGCCGCGATTGTCGCGGCATCGTCCCGATCCTCGCTGCGCGCCGACCCGATCATCGGTATCGAATCCTCGGGTCGAACCAGGAGTAGCTGATGTCGACCATCAGGTTCACGATCGTGAAGAGCACCCCGTACAGCAGGACCAGGTTCTGGACGATCGTCCAGTCCCGCTCGTTGAGCGCCTGGACGAGCGTCAGCCCCAGGCCCGGCACCGAGAATGCCACCTCGACGGCGACCGCGCCGCCGAGCAGGCCGCCGATCGCGGCGCCGGTCACGGTGATCGTCGGCAGCATCGCGGCCGGGCTCGTGCCAGTAGCAGCGTGTCTCTGGAGCTCTATCCGCCGCTGGCTGACCCAATGGCACGTGGTCGGGGCGCTCGCACCCGCCGAACGGTTCGGCGTCAGCGTGCGCCGGGGTGTTTGTTGGGCCGGCACTCTACGCGCGGCGGCGAGACGATGTCAAGGGGACCGACGCCGCGGCGGCGCGGACCACCGGTCAGCGGACGTTGATGCCGCCGTTCACGTCGACGGTCGCTCCGGTGATGTACGCCGCCTCGTCCGAGCAGAGGAAGGCGACCGCCGCCGCCGGGTCCTCCGGCGCGCCCGCCCGGCCGAGCGGGATGCGCCCGAGCGTCACCTGGCGGTCCGCCTCCGGCCGGGCCGCGAACGTCGCCTCGACGCGCTCGGTGAAGGTCAGGCCGGGCGCTACCGCGTTCACCGTGATCCCGTACGGCCCCAGCTCGCCCGACAGGTGACGGGTGAGGCCGAGCACGGCCGCCTTCGCCGACGCGTAGGCCGCCCCGCCGATGATGCTCCGGCTCACCCCGGCCAGCGAGCTGACGTTGACGATCCGGCCGCCGCGCCGCTTCAGGTGCGGCAGGGCGGCGCGGATACAGAGGAACGCGCTGGTGACGTTGAGCCGCTGGACACGCTCCCAGGCGTCGAGCGACAACGCCTCGATCGGGCCGGCGCTGCCGCCGCTGCCGCCGGCGTTGTTCACCAGGATATCGAGCCCGCCCAGCTCGGCGACGCAGCGCTCGACCATCGCGGCCACCTCGGTCTCGTCGATCACGTCGGCCGGCACGGCCACCGTCCGGCCCCCGAGCGCCGCGATGACGCGGGTCGCCGCCTCGGCCCGGGCCGGATCGAGGTCGTTCAGCGCGACATCCGCGCCCTGGACGGCGAGCGCCCGCGCCGTCGCCAGCCCGATACCCTGCCCTGCCCCGGTGATCAGGGCCACCCGCCCGTCCAGTCGGAACATCCCCCCTCCCCTGTCGCTGCCGCGTCGACGCCGACATTGAACTCCGTCCGGGTCGCTCCTGGCCACGTCCGACCCGCGCCGGGGACGACGGCGCCGGCCAAGCTTCCCAGACGACCAGCCGGAGTCCGGATCCACGGGTGACCTGGCGTAGGTTCGACAGGTCGGTATCAAGCGACGAGGCGGACGGCGGAGTGGATCCGGGGCGCGGCTCTACGCTAACCCCGGGTTCCTCGTCCCCCGGCTGCCGCCGCGGCCGCCCGCGCGTGCGCGGCGCTGGCCCGGACGATCTCGTCGTCGATGCGGTAGCGGACCGGACGCTCGCGATAGTCCAGGTGGTAGCTCACGCAGTCCGGTCGGATGGCGCACTCGCGCCCGAGGGCGGGGAACAACTCGGAGAGGAACGCCTTTTCCCAGAATCGTTCGCTCGACCCGCGAGCATCGAGCACGTCGGTCGTGGTGGCGTAGTACTCTTGCAGGATTCGACGGACCGCCTGGTCCTGGTAGATCAAGCCGCCCGGCGAGTAGTGCGGCCGGCCCGGCGACGGGCTGTCGGCATCGCCCCAGTTCTTGGTCACCGGGCTGACGAACCCGAACTCGCCGGCCGCCTGCGCCCAGGCGTAGAGGTTGTGGGTCGCGCTCGGCGCCAGGACGATGTCGTCGTCCATGAACGAGATGAGCGGACCCTTCAGCTCGTCGAGCAGCCGCAGCCGCCCGACGCTGAAGCGGCGATTGCGCTCCTTGATCCGCTCGTAGCCGCAGTGGACGCCCCGGTCGAACGCCAGGCGCATCGCGAACACCACGTCGTCGCGCTTGATGACCGCGTCCTCGGCCGTGTCGACGATCGAGATCTCGAGCGGCACGCTCTCCTGGAGCACCAGGCCGACGAGCACCATCGCCAGGGTCGGCTTGCCCTCGGTCAGGATGCCGACCTGAACGGTTTCGTCGGGGTCG
>JALYGH010000104.1 GCA_030777205.1 Chloroflexota bacterium | reverse complement strand
GCCTAGCGCCCCCCATCCCGAGCCGGCGCCGGCGAGGCCCCCCCGCCGAGCGCCAGCTCACGTCGGCGCGGCAGGCCGCGCTCGCGGGCCACCGCCACTCGCCGGTCCGGCAGCTCCTGGTACGCGTCGCCGTAGGCGGCAGCGGCCGGCGTGACGTACCCGCTACGGTACTTCTCCTCCGGCTTCTGGCGACCGGGATGCTCCGAGGCGGCGTACTGGACCTTTTCATAGAAGTATTCCATCACCTTGTGAGTCAGGGTCGGCCCGCCGAGCTCCGCCGCCCAGCCGCTCGGGATCTTGTCGCGCCACAGGTTGGTCCGGTTCCGCTCGCGCTGGCTGATCCGCCGGAGCGGCTTGATGAACGAGCCGGTCAGGCGCGAGGTGAACGCCGAAACTTCGGCACCGGGCGGGCGCTTGTAGAACGGCGAGAACTTGTCCGGGAAGCCGGGCATCGTGCAACCGATGCAGGGACCGCCGGCCACCATGCAGCCCCCCATGTGGCCGACCGCGCCCCGCTCGGTGATGTTGCAGTTGACGACCGGCCCCCAGCAGCCCAGCTCGACCAGGCACTCCTTGCCGCCAAACTCCTGGGCGAAGGTGCCCTCCTCGTAATACCCCGCCCGCGGGCAGTGCCGGTGGACCGTGTCCCCGAACAGCCAGGCCGGCCGTCCCAGCTCGTCGAACTCCGGCAACGGTCCCTGCTTGTTCAAGAACAGCAAAGTCACGGCGACCGTCTCGGTGAAATTGTCGCCGAGCGGCGCGCAGCCGGGCACGTTGATCACCGGCAGCCCGAACGCGCTCCGGTAGTCCTTGCCCAGGAAGTCCATCAGGCTCATCGACGCGGTCGGGTTGCCGTACGAGGCCGGGATGCCGCCCCAGGTGGCGCAGGTCCCGATCGCGATCGTGGCCGCCGCGCCGGGCGCCAGTCGCGCGACCCACTCGGCCGTCGGCACGCGCCGGCGCTCCTCGGAGCCGACCCAGAGCGGCAGCGAGCCCTCGCCGGACCAGGGCTCCCCCTCGACCGTCAGGTTTTCGTCCGGGATCGAGCCCTCGTAGACGATGACGTACGGCGCGCCCAGCTCTCCGCGCTCGGCCAGCTCGAAGGAGCGCGTGAAGTGGTCGCCGGACTCCATCGCCGTCGCGTAGTGGTGCAGCACCACCGTCGGGATGCCGGGCAGCGCCCCGGTCAGCAGCTCCTCGACCGACGGCTCGGTGGCGCCGAGCGCCGAGATACTGCAGCCGTCGCAGCTCATCCCGCTCAGCCAGAAGACGACGATCTTCTTCAGCGGCCCCGGCATGAACGCCCGACCGCCGGTGTGGATCAGCCGATCGGCCAGCTCGTCCATCGTCGCGCCGGCGACGTTGCCCATCTGGTCGGGCATCGTGCGGCTCGTCTCGCCCTCGATCGGCCGGTCCAGGCGGGCCATCATCGGGATGGTGAGCATCTGGTCGGGCATCGTCCCTCCCTGGGGATCATTGCTATCAGGAGCGTCGCGCTCAGTGGGTCGGTCCGACGGTATGGGCTTCTGGGTGTCCGGATCAGGCCTGGCGGGGCTTCGGCTCCACCGCGTCCAGGTGCCGATCAGCGCTGCCCAGGTGACCCGCGATGCTGCCGAGGCCGGTGCCCGCGCTCGTCAGGTTCGTGGCCAGGGCGCCCGCATGGGCGCCGAGCGGTGCCGTCTGCTGCTCGATCGCCCGCACGCCCATTGCGATCTGCTCGAGCGAGCGCCGGACGCGTTGGAGCGGCGAGAGGATCGAGGCCAGCCCGGCCACCAGCACGCCCAGGAACGCCCAGCCCGCCGCCACGGACAGGGCCGTCAGCAACGTCTTCATCAGCGCCCTCCCCGTGCCGCCGTGCCGGGGATCAACGTCCCCACCTTGCGCTCGATGGACGCGGTCGCGGCTGCCAGTGTCGCGGTCGCCTCCCGCAGCTCCCGAACTGGCGCCTCGAGCGCATCCAGACCGCGAATCACCCGGACGTTGGCCGCGATCCCGCGCGCGGCGTCCCGCGTACGGACCGCCAGGGTATGGATCTCCTGCAGCGTCCGCAGCACGAGCGCCACCTGCTTGAGGATCACCAGCGTGGCGACCAGCGCCCCGACCAGGCCGGTCGACCAGATGAGGACTATCGCGCGTGGCATCGACACCTCCACAGATGTGAGCGGTCGGACATCGGATCAGCGTGCCGTCGCGCCGGCGCCGGGCCCGCCGGTCAACGCGTCGAGCCCCTCGTCCACCCGCGCCAGGCTCGCCCGCGCCGCCTCGAGACCGGTTGCCACGTCCACCGTCGCCGCGTGGACCACGCCGATGTGGCCGCCGAGCGGCGCGGTGTCGTCGCGTACCTCGGCCAGGGCCTGGCGCGTCTCGCCGAGCGCCGTCCGGATGCGCCGCAGGTAGACCAGGATGCCGACCAGGCTCGACCCGACGGCCGAGACCAGGACGCCGGCGTAGATCAGCGTCAGCTTGGCGAGTACATTCATGGTCTAGCCCTTGCCGTCCGTTCCGCCCGCCAACACCCCAAGCTTCGCGTCGATGGAGGCGGCGACCCGCTCGATCTTCCCGGCGACCTCCAGCGTCTTGGCCAGCTCGTCGTTCGCCTGTTCGAGCATCCAGATCGAGACGGTGTTGCCGGCGATCTGCTTGCCGACCGTCCAGATCCCGTCGGCGTGCCCGTCGATGCTCCGCGCCTCGGCCGCGATCCGTCCAAGCAGGCCGGCCACGACGCCGACGACGACAGTCGAGGCGCCCAGCGACAGCCACCACATCCGCGTGTCGTTCATCGCGCGTCCTCCCGCCGGATCACCCCGGCCTCGGTGTTACCCCAGTTGATCCCCGTTATCGACTCGCCGATCCAGTTCCACTCCCGAGCCGGTCCACCAGCACGTCGGCCACCGTGCCGACCCCCGCCACCGCCACCGAGTTCGGCGCGATGTCGATCAGGGACTGTCCCTGCTGGTCCGCCTCGGTCACCCGCTCGTCGAACGGGACCGTCGCGACGATCTCGAAGCCGCGGCGGGCGCAGAACTCGCGGATCGCCGCCTCGTCCCGCTCGGTGCGGACCTTGTTGGCGACGATCCAGACGTGCTCCAGGCCGAGGTCGCGAGCCAGGGGGACGATCCGCCCCGCCGTCTCGATCGACCGATAGTACGGTTCGGTCACGACGAGCAGCGCGTCGACGTTGCGGACCGTCCCACGAGTCAGATGCTCGAAGGATGCTTCCATGTCGAGGATCGTGACGTCGTCCGGGCCCTGGGTCGAGAGATCGCCCATCACGCCGCGCACGGCGGCGTGCTGACCGCAGAGTCAACCGCGCCCGGCGCCGAGCAGCCCGGTCATCATCATCACCCCGACGTCGTCCGGACCGCGCTCTCCGTACTCGGCGAGGACGTCCGCGAACGGGCGGGTCAGGTGAAGGTCGCGGTTCCCCGCGGCGTCGGCGTGCTCTTCCATCACGTCGTCGCGCGGGACGCGCCTGAGCCGGGCCGCCTGCTCGGGCGCAAGCCCGAGCGCGACGGCGAGATTCGGGTTTGGGTCGTCGTCGAGCGCGTTCACGCGGTAGCCGCGCCGGGCCAACGTCCGCGCGAGCGTGGCGGCGATCGTCGTCTTGCCGACGCCGCCCTTGCCAGCCAGAGCCACCCTCATCTCTCACCTCCGATGCGGTGTGCCGCCGTCTCGGCAGGCTCCGTGCCGGCCCGACTCGGCGGCGAAGCGACCAGGCGACTGTAGCGGCCGAGGAACTGGCCGATGATCTCGCGGGTCCGTTCGAGCGTGAACGCCCAGGCCTCGAGAAGGTCGCGGCCATCCGAGGTCAGCGAGTAGACCCGGCGGGCCGGCCCGCGCCGGGACAGCTCCCACTCCGACGTCACCAGCCCATCCTGCTCCATCTGGCGCAGCGTCTTGTACACGCTGGCCGGATCATTGAGCCCGAAGCCGAATGGTCGCAGCCGGTCAACCAGCTCGTAGCCGTGCGCGGGCGCCTCGGCTAGCAGCAGCAGCAAGCAGGGGCGCGCGAAGTTCTTCGGCTGGCCGCCCTCGCAGCGGCACAAATCGGTCGCGTCGTCTCTGGTGTCCAGCACCGGCAGTTCCTGCACGGCGGCTCCTACGCTCCCTTGCGCGGGTGGTACTCGGCTCCGGCCACTATGGTCGGTATGACCTTACCGCCACCAGTATAGTCTGTGATCGGTCCCACACGTCGGGTGCTTCGCCGGCGCCACCCTGGCCGGCGGCGACCGTGCGGGCACGATGCCCGGATGACGAGGGCGGCGAATGGCGATGGATCGACGGCGGCGTGGCGACGAGTCGCCCTCGTCCACCGGAGCGGGCGGGCCGGATAGCGGCCTTGGCGCCGCGTACCGGTCGCACGAGGTGGCGGAGGCGTGGCAACGCGGGGCCGCCGCCCGGGCGCCGACGCTCGGACCGCTGACCGAAGCGATGCTCGACCTGGTCGGGGTCGGGCCCGGCAGCCGGGTGCTCGACGTGGCAGCCGGCACCGGCGAGCAGACGCTCATGGCGGCGCGCCGGGTCGGACCCACGGGCTTCGTCCTGGCGGTGGACATCGCGCCCGCGATGCTGAAAGTCGCGAGCGAGGCGGTGCGCGCGGCCGGGCTGTCGAATGTCGCGACGGGGGTCATGGACGCCCAGGCGCTCGCCCTCGCCCCCGCCTCATTCGACGCGGCGATCTGCCGCAGCGGGCTGATGCTGATGCCCGACCCGGTCGCGGCGCTGGTCGCGATTCGTCGGGTCCTCCAGCCCAGGGGCAAGCTCGCCGCGCTGGTGTTCGGGCGCGCCGCGCAGAACCCGTTGCAGGCACTGCCGACACTGATCGCTCGCCGCGCCGTTGGACTGCCGCCGCCGGCACCGGGCGAGCCGGGGATGTTCGCACTCGGCGAGCTCGGCATGCTAGAAGCGGCGTTCCGGGCGGCCAGTTTCCGCGAGGTCGCCGTGCGGACCACCGCGACCACCCACCGGTTCCCGTCCGTCGCCGACGCGATGCGCAGCCTCCGCGACTCGCTGCCATCCGTCCATGCTATCCTGGCTCGGCTGGACGACGACGCGCGCAAGCGGGTCTGGACCGAGATCGAGCGGGCGCTGGAACAATTCGAAGGACTGGATGGACTGGTCACACCCGGCGAGTCACTGATCGGAGTCGGCGCGGCGTAACCGGCCGTCCGGTCCGGTTGCTAGCCGGCGGCATCTGCTCGCCGCACATCGGACCGAACTTGCACCACGACGGCGGGCTCCCGGCAGCGGATGCCGTGCGGGACGTGGGCCGGAATGCGATAGAGGTCGCCCGCCCGCAGGGGCGTTTCCTCGTCGCCGGCGTAGAAGGCGAATTCGCCCTCCAGTACGGCCCCAACGTGCTCCTGCTCGTGCGCGTGCTCCTCCTGCTCGCCGGCGCTCAGGACGAGCACGACGAGGCTACCGGCATTGCCGCGCACGACGCCGAACTCGATGAACTCCCGGTTGCGGCGACGCTCGGGCGGGTCGGTCGCGCGGAAGACCTCGATCGGCATCGTGCCTCCGGACGGCGTCGCGCTCTATGGGGCGAGCACCCATAGTGGAGTGTATCCCTTACCGTGGCGTGCGGCCTCGGTTACGGTATCGATCATGCCCGATGCGGCCCCGATGGCGACGGCTCCTGGACTACCAACCGGGATCGACGCTGCCAGGACTTCGGGCTATCCGCCGCACCGGTCGGGAGTGATTTCCAGACCACTCGATCGAAGCCAGAGGTGACACCTTGCTCCGACGCCTACTCGCGGCGGTGAGGCCGCTGTGTATCCTCGTCCTCCTATTGACCGCCTGCAGCCCGGCACCGGCGCAGCCCCCGGCTGCGCCCGCGGCCACCGCCGCGAAGCCCGCAATCTCACCCGCGGCATCCCCGGTTGCGTCCCCGGCCGCATCGCCGGTCGCCTCTCCCGCGGCCTCCCCGGCCGCATCCCCAGCCGCTGCCGCGCCGAAGCCGACCGGGGCAGTGGCGTCGGTATCGCCGACTCGTCCCCCGCTGTCCGCCGAGGCGAAGCGAGGCGGGACGCTCGTCGTCGCCACGGGCAATGACCCCGGCCAGTTCAACCCGGGCATCACGACGGCCGGTGGCACCCACCTGGTGACCGGGAACATCTACAACGGGTTGATCTTCCTCGACGAGCAGTTCAACCCCCTGCCGGACCTCGCCGAGAGCTGGACCATCTCGTCCGATGGCACCACGTTCACCTTCAAGCTCGCCCAGGGCGTGACGTGGCACGACGGGCAGCCGTTCACCTCGGCCGACGTCAAGTTCACCTTCGAGGAGGTTCTCCTCGAGTACCACGCCCGCACCAAGGCGGGGCTCGAGACGGTCCTCGACGGGATCGACACGCCTGACCCGGCGACCGTCGTGTTTCGGTTCAAGCAGCCGTACGGGTCGCTGCTTCAAAGGCTGGACGTCGTCGAGGCGCCCATCCTGCCGAAGCACGTGTACGAGGGCGGCGACGTCCAGAACCACCCCGCCAACCAGCAGCCGATCGGGACCGGTCCGTACAAGCTCGACGAGTACCGCCGAGGTGACCAGGTCCGGCTGGTCCGCAACGAGCGCTACTTCAAGCAGGGGCTGCCCTACCTGGACGAACTGGTCTTTCAGATCATCCCCCAGGCCAACACGTCGGTCCTGGCGCTCGAGCAGGGCGAGGTCGACTACCTCTGGTCGGTGCCCGGCCCGGACATGGCCCGCCTCCAGCAGACGCGGGGCATCACGGTCGCCTCGACCAGTGCCGGCTCGGGCGGCTCGAACTGCCAGGACACGCTGATCTTCAACCTCCGCAAGCCGTCCTTCGACACGCTCGAGGTGCGCCAGGCATTCGCCCACGCCATCGATCGCCAGCAGATCCTCGAGCAGGTGCGGTTCGACCAGGGCAAGATCGCGATCAGCCCGATCTCGAGCACGCTCGCCTGGGCCCACAACCCGGTGGTGCCGAAGTACTCGCGCGACGTGGCGACCGCGAACCAACTCCTCGACCAGGCCGGCTTCCCGCGCGGCGCGGACGGTACGCGCTTCACCGTCAGCTTCCCGCATGCGACGTCCTTCGCCCGGCACGGCGAGGTGATGCGCCAGAACCTGGCCGAGGTCGGCGTCGACCTCCAGCTCATCCCGCTCGAAGTGAACGCCGCGAACGAGACCGTCTTCGTCAAGCAGGACTTCGACCTGGGTATCGGCTCCTACTGCAACGGCCCGGACCCGGAGATCGGGGTCACGCGCGCCTACGTGACCAGCAACATCAGGCCGATCCCGTTCGCGAACGGCGCCGGCTACTCGAACCCGCGCGTCGACGAGCTGTTCGCCCGGGCCGCGGCGACCGTCGACCGCCAGGAGCGCGGGCGGCTGTACGGCGAGATCCAGGAGATCCTCGTCCGCGAGGTTCCCTACTGGTGGCTGATCGAGACCTATCAGGTCCGCGCGTTCAAGAGCGACTTCCACGACCTGGCGATCTGGAGTTGCGACCTTGCCGAGCGCGCCTGGTGGGAGCAGGGGCGTTAGCGAGGAACAGGAAGCAAGAATCTGGGAGCGGAAACCTGTTGCCGCCGGCCCTGAAGTGTCAATCTGAACAAGACGTAGTCTTGGGAAGAATCTCGTCATCCGGCCCGTGGAAGTTACGAAATCCTTCGCGAGTCGTAGACTCGCGAAGGATGACAAGTGCCTTGCTCGGTACCTGCACCCTCCTCGATGCTTGCTCCTCTTGCACCCTCCTTGATGCTTGCTCATTGATTCTTCGATGACCATCTACACGCTGCAGCGGCTGCTCCAGGCTGTGCCACTCTTGCTCGCGCTGCTCGTGCTGAACTTTGTCCTGATCCACGCGGCTCCCGGCGACCCGATCTACCTGCTCGCGGGCCAGTCCGGGGATGCAACGTACTACGCCGAGATGCGGGCGCGGTTCGGACTGGACCGGCCGTTGCCCGAGCAGCTCGGGCGCTATCTCCTGAACGCCGCACGCGGCGAGTTCGGCTACTCCTGGGCCCACTCCCAGCCGGTGTTCCGGGTCATCGCCGACCGGCTCCCTGCGACGCTGCTCCTGACGCTCACCGGCCTGTCGCTGGCAACCGGGCTCGGCGTCTGGGCGGGCGCCGTGGCCGCACGCCGCGCCGACTCCCCGCTCGATCACGTGATCTCGGTCGGGACGGTCGTCGGCTACTCGATGCCGGCCTTCTGGCTCGGCCAGGTGCTGATCATCGTGTTCGCGGCCGGCCTCGGCCTGTTCCCAGTCCAGGGGATGACGTCGGCGCGCGGCGGCTATAGCGGCTTTCGCTACGCCCTGGACGTGCTGTGGCACCTGGTGCTACCGGCGGTCACGCTCGGGCTGCTCCAGCTCGCCCTCGTGACGCGACTGACGCGCACGGGTCTCCTCGACGTCCTGGCCGAGGACTACGTGCGGACGGCCCGGGCGAAGGGCTTGACGGCCGGCGCCGTGCTGTATCACCACGCCCTGCGCAACGCTCTGCTGCCTGTCGTCACGGTCGTCGGCGGGCACGTCGGGACGCTCCTGGCGGGCGCGGTCCTGACCGAAATCATCTTCGCCTGGCCCGGCCTCGGACGGCTGCTGTACGACGCGACGCTCGCCCGCGACTATCCCCTGTTGATGGCGATCTTCCTCGTCGTCTCGACCAGCGTCGTCGTCGCCAACCTGCTGACCGACCTCGCCTACGCGGCCCTCGACCCACGGGTCCGGTACCGATGACCGGTCCCGCGCTCGAGGTCCCCCACGGTCCACTCGGCACGACCGGCGCGACCCCAACGGCGGCCCCCCGCCGCACCGGGCGGGGGGCCTGGGCCCGCTACCGGCGGCAGCGTCCCGCGCTCGTCGGGCTGCTGCTGCTGGGCGGCAT
>JALYGH010000103.1 GCA_030777205.1 Chloroflexota bacterium | reverse complement strand
GGCTAGTTGCCCGGCGCGTCCATCCGGATTGGCTCACGTACCTCGCGCTCGTCTTGTCGGTCGTCGGCGGCGTCTGCCTGTACGTCGCACCGGACTGGCCCTGGCTCCTGCTAGCGGTCCCCGTCGTGACCGTCGTGCGAACGGGCCTCAACGCGCTCGACGGCCTCGTCGCGCGAGATACCGGGCTGGCACGTCCCTGGGGCGAGGTGCTCAACGAGTTCTGCGACCGCCTGGCGGACCTCGCGCTGATCGGCGGGCTGGCCCTGGCTCCGCCGTCGTCGCATCCGCTCGGTGTCGGCGTCGTGGTGCTGATGCTCCTGGCGAGCTACCTGGCGATCCTCTCCAGGGCGGCCGGCGGACCGCGCCAGTACGTCGGCCCGATGGGCAAGGCGGACCGCATGACCGCGCTCACAATCGCCGGCCCGCTCGGCCTCGTCCTGCCACTCGAGCTGGTCTACAACGGCTTCCTTGCGATCGTCGGCGTCGGGCTGGTCCTGACGCTGATCGCGCGAGCCCAGGCGACGTACCGTGCTCTCGAATCCCGTCGCTGACCCGCTCTTCTGGCCGACGGCCCGGACGCTTGGCGCGATCCTGGGCCTCGGCCTGGCCTTGCTGCTCGTCGCCGAGTGCCGCCACCTCGGGCAGCCCTGGGAGCGCGTCCTCTTCCAGCGCTGGGCCGTCTGGGCCGTCATCGCGCCGATCTACGCACTGGCCGTGCTCGGCGGGCCGACGCCCCTGCTCATCCTGGTCGCCCTGCTCGTCTGGCAAGCGCTGCGGGAGTACAGCCGGCTGGTCGGCCTGCCGACCCTCTACGTGCGGGTGCTGATCCTGGCCGGCCTCGCCATCCTGCCCCTCGCCCTCCACTCGGCCGAGGCATTCTTCGGCATACTGCCGCTCATCTTGATCGTCGCGACACTCCAGCCGCTCCTGACCCGGGACGTCCAGCAGGGCGTCCGCCACCTCTCGATCGCCGTCTTCGGGTTCGCGTACCTGCCGCTGCTCCTCGGCCACTTCGTGCTGATCCACACGGAGCTGCCCGGTGGGGCCGGCGTCCTGCTCGTGCTCGGCCTCGCCACCGCCCTGTCGGACGTCGGCGCGTTCGCGGTCGGCAAGCTGTTCGGGCGCCATCGCCTGTCGCCCACGATCAGCCCGAACAAGACCTGGGAGGGCGTCGCCGGCAACCTGCTCGGCGCGTACGCCGGTGCCTGGCTACTGAGCTTCGCCGTTCCCGAGGAGCACCGGGTCGTCGGGTTGTTCATCCTGCCGGCCGTGGTCGCCGTCGGCGCCGTCTGGGGGGACCTGGTCGAGTCGCTGATCAAGCGCGAGTTCGGCACCAAGGATGCCGGCGCCTGGCTGCCCGGGTTCGGCGGGCTGCTCGATCGGGTCGACAGCCTGGTCGTGACGACGCCGCTCGCCTACCACCTGTTACGGGCGCTCTCCTGATGCGAGCGCCGTTCCGCCGCGAGCGATGTCATGATGCGCGAGGTGCCCTGATGCGAGCGCCGGCCTGATGGAGACCCTCGTCGACCTGCTCCGACGCTCGGTCGCTCGCTACGGTCCTGCGCCCGCCCTCGGGATCCGGCGCGGCCTGCGGACCGAGCGCTGGTCGTACCGCGAGCTGCTGGCGGCGGTCGAGGCGGCCGCCGCGCGCCTCGAGCGGCACGGCATCGGGCCCGGCGACCGGGTGCTGATCCTGGCCCCGAATAGCCCCGAGCTCGTCGTCGGCATGTTCGCCGCCTGGAAGCTCGGGGCGATCCTCGTGCCGATCGACCTGCGCACGCCCGCCGACGTCGTCGCCGCGCTGGTCCGCCAGGTCGAGTCCCGCTTCGCCATCGCCGAGGATCCGGCAGGCATCTCGGGGGTGCCGACCCTCGCGCCGGGCGCCCTGGCCGGCCGCGCGCCGCTCCCGACGGGCTGGTCCCCGCTGCCGGCCGCTCCCCTCTGGAGCGGGGCGCCGGCCTGCCTGGCCGAGATCGTCTTCACCTCCGGGACGACTGGGGACCCGAAGGGCGTCATGCTGACGCACCGGAACATCCTGGCGAACGTTGAGGCCGCCGTCCGGACGCTCGCGATCCGGCCCGGGACGCGGCTGCTCTCGCTGCTTCCGCTGTCGCACATGATGGAGCAGACGGCCGGCCTGCTGGCCGCGCTGGCGGCCGGCGGGACGGTCTACTACGCGACGAGCCGCCGCTCGACCGCCCTCCAGGAAGCCCTGGCCCGCCATCGCATCAAGCTGATGGTGTGCGTGCCGGAAGTCCTGCGGCTGATGCTCGCCACGATCGAGCGCGAGGTCGAGCGGCAAGGCCGCCGGCGCGAGTGGCGGATGATGCTGGAGCTGTCCGGGCGCCTGCCGATGGCCGCCCGCCGATTGCTCATGGCGCCGGTGCGGCGGCGGTTGGGTGGCCACCTGAACCTCGTGCTCTGCGGCGGTGCGCCGCTCGCGCCGGAGCTCTGGGCGACCTGGGAGCGGCTCGGCGTCCGCGTCGTCGAGGGGTACGGGGCCACCGAGTGCGCCCCGATCGTGGCTTCGAACCGCCTCCGCCGACGTCGGCCCGGTACGGTCGGCTGGCCGGTGCGCGGCGTCGAGCTGCGGCTCGGACCGGACGGCGAGGTGCTGGTCCGCGGGCCGAACGTCACGCCCGGCTACTGGCGGGATGAGGTCCGGACGGCGGCCAGCTTCGAGGATGGCTGGTACCGCACTGGCGACCTCGGCTCGCTCGGGCCGGCGGGCGAGCTGCGCCTCCACGGGCGGGCGCGGGACATGATCGTCCTGGGGGACGGCCGCAACGTGTTCCCGGAGGACGTCGAAGCCGCCCTGCGCCGCGAACCGGCGATCCGCGACTGCGCGGTCGTCGGGCGGCCGCGGGCGGACGGCTCGGTCGAGGTCCACGCGGTGATCGTGCCGATCGACGGCCCGGCGGCGGTCGACGGCGCGCTGCGGCGGGCGAACGAGCGGCTCGGTCCGCACCAGCAGGTGCGCGGGTTCACCGTCTGGACGGACGACGAC
>JALYGH010000102.1 GCA_030777205.1 Chloroflexota bacterium | reverse complement strand
GTTTGTAGGCGCACTTCGACGTCCACCACCGGCGCGCCGCTCCCGGCCATCGTCACGGTGCCGACGACCGCCCCTCGGTCGTCCTCGGCCAGGGCGATGGCCGTCGGCAGCGCCAGCCAGGCACAGGCAAGCACGATGGTGAGCAGCATCCGCCACGCGCGACGTGCGTGCAGCGCGCCGCCCTGCACGTTGCGACCTCGTCCAGACTGCATATCCGAGTCGAGCATCGGGTGAACAAGCGTCTCCTTCGCGGCATGTTGTCTCTCGCGCCGCGCGGGCCCTTCGCAAGTCACGGGCCAGGGCGGCAAGCCCGATGTAACATCGGATTGGGAGCGACGCGGGCCCGGAACTGCGCCGCGTCGGGCGCGCGGCCGGGGTGACTATCGGACATCGGCGCCCCGCGTGAAAAGGCCGGCCGCTTCGAACACGGCCTGCCGACGCCCAGGAGGACCCGATCGGGTACGGCGTGAGCGCCGCGACCTGGCACCGGTCCTCGTGGGCTACTTCGCCGAGTTAGGCATTCGCGGCAGGCTGCCCTGGTCGGCCCTGTCGCCGACCGTCTCACTGCCATCATGCACCCGACGGGCACTCGCCGGGTGGCCGGGCGCATGCGGCCCGGTGCGCAGGGTCCCGGCGAGCACCCGCAGCGCCACGCGCGGGTGCAGCACGCTGGGCGGCGGGGCGATCAGGTTCGCCACTCGGAGGAATGCCAGGGCCGGCTCGGCCTCCTGCCGGGCGGCAATCTGCAGCTTGCCCATGTACCAGTTGACGAATCGCACCATCGGGCTGCGCCGCCCCTCGACCTCCGGGAAGCGCAGGTCGCCGCCGACGGCGATGCTCCACGGGATGTCGACCACGGCGCTCGCCCGCTGGAAGAAGCGCGACGCCAGCCGCTCGGGCCCCTCGGCCAGGCAGGTGCGGAGCGCCAGCGCCTCGAGGGCCGCCACGGTCATGCCCTGGCCGTAGATCGGGTTGAAGCTGGAGATGGCATCCCCGAAGACGAGGAGCCCGTCCGGGAAGCGCGCCAGCCTCTCGTACCGCCGGCGCTGGCTGGACCGGAACTTGTAGACCGCCGCCTCGCTCAGCGGCTCGGCCTCGCGGATGACTTCGTAGATATCGGGCACCGGTAGCGTCCCGGCGAATTCGAGGAAGCCCGGCTCATCGGTCGGGGCCTGTTCGCCCAGGTAGCCGCCCAGGGACACGATCCAGCGGTCGCATTCCTGGGCCAGGATAAACCCCATCCGGCGGGTCGGTGGGGTGGCCGTGATGGCGATAGCCAGGTCGCCGCCCAAATCCTCCGGGCGGCGGCGGTACAGCCGCGTGGTGTAGCGGACGTGCTCCTCCGCTGGCCTCGGGTAGCCGAGCGCCTCGAGCCAGGCGGGCGCGCGCGAGCCGCGCCCGCTCGCATCGACGACGAGGTCGGTCGGCAGGGACTCCTCGATCGCGCCGGGCATGCCACGCTGCATCCGCACCCCGGTCACGCGGCGCCGGTCTCCGGTCGTTGTGAATCCGGTCGCGTCGCCGCCGTCGATGGCGCGCACGTTGGGTAGGGCCAGCACCCGGGCCCGCACGCGAGCCTCCAGGAGCGATCGACTCACCCCCAGGCCCCGCAGGCCGCTGGGAACCTTCCGGTGATAGCCGCCGTTGTTGAACCAGCGCACCTGGACCCCGTTGTCGCCCGTCAGGGCGCCCCGGGCGATCAAGTCATCGGTGAAGCCGGGGAAAAGCTCCTCCAGCACCTCCCGTCCACGCGCCAGTAGACCGTGGGCGTGCCGCGCCTGGGGAACCCCCTTCCGGTGTTCGCCGTCGAGCGGGAGGGCATCCCGCTCCACGATGCTCACCTGGTCGTAGCGCTCCGCGAGTACCCGGGCGGCCAGGAGGCCGCCGATGCTCCCGCCCAACACCACCGCATGTCGACCGACGAGTTCCATCGCGGCACCTCTCTTGTGGCGCGGTGATCCGGAGCACGACGCTGTGGACGAGCCGCGGTTCTCGCGGCTGTCAGTAGCCGCGAGCGACGCGCGGGACATGCTTATAGCGAGCGAGGCGCCCCAAGATCCACGGCGCCCGCTACCGGGTGACCGGAGGCCGCGGACGACGTCCGGACCGTACTTGGCGACGAGATCCTGCACGCCCGCGCCCTCATGGACTGGTAGCGGTCGGCTTCAGTCCTCCGGGTGGGCGCTCGCGCGGGCGGCGAGGCCCAGCTCGCCTTCGAGGTGGTCGACGAACTGGCGGGCCGTCCGGCCGCTGCGCCCGTTGTGCGACTCGGCCCACTGGAGCGCGCGCCGCCGCAGCGTCTCCGCGTCGACGCGCAGCCCACGCTGGCCCGCCAGCGCCTCGACGACCGCCAGGTACTTCTGCTGGTCCGGCGACGGGAAGATCGCCCGAATGCCGAAGCGGTCGGAGAGCGACAGCTTTTCCTGCATGGTGTCCTGGCCGTGGACCTCGGCCGCGAGCGCCGACTCGCGGTCGGTCCAGCGCTCCTGGACGAGCCGGCGGCGGTTCGAGGTCGCGTACAGCACCACGTTGTCCGGCCGGGCCTCGATGCTGCCCTCGAGCACCGCCTTGAGGCCGCGGTAGTCGCGCTCGCCCTCGTCGAACGAGAGGTCGTCGACGAACAGGATGAACCGCTCCGGGCGGTCGCGCAGCAGCGCCACGATGCGCGGGAAGTCGCCCAGGCTCTCGCGCGCTACCTCGACCAGCCGCAGCCCCTGCTCCCAGTGCTCGTTCAGCAGCGCCTTGACGGTCGAGGACTTGCCGGTGCCGCGGTCGCCGTAGAGCAAGACGCTGTTGGCGGGGTAGCCCGCCAGGAACTGCTCGGTGTTCTGGAGGACGATCGCCCGCTCGCGATCGTAGCCAATGATCTGATCGAGGCGGATCGGGTCCGGCTCGGGAATGCCGACCAGTCGCCCGCCCTGCTCGTCATGGACCCAGCGGAACGCGCGGTACCGCCCGAACGGGCCGGCCCCGCCGCGCGCGTAGTACGCCGCTAGCTCCGGCAGCAGCACCGGCCAGTCCCGAGCGCTCGCGAAGCGCTCCTTCAGCTCGCGACCGGTCGGCGGGTGGATCGGGGTGCCCCGCCCGAGCCCCGCGAACCGGTGCCAACCGACCCAGCCGTCGTTCGGCTCGGCGCCCGCCGCGTGGGCCGCGGCCCGCGCGAGCCGTACGGCATCCAGAGCGAACAACGCCTGGAGGCTCGCCAGGTCGCGCCGCGCCTGCTCCAGCACCGATTCGCCAATCCCGCTCGGCCCGACCCGCTCGGCCTTCTGGCTGAACGCGCTCTCCTCGGAGAGCAGCCGATCGAGCAGATGGTTCTGCCAGGCGTCGCCGACGAGCGGCTCGGGATACAGCTCGGCCTCCTCGGCCAGCAGCGCGAACAGCCGCCCGTAGACGATTCCGACGCGCATCGGCTCGGCCTCGGTCGCGAGCGTTTCGAGCAGCTCGAGGAATGCCGCGCCGATCTCGTCGGCGAGGACGTTACGCAGCACGCCGAGCGTGCGGGCGCGGATGAGATCTGCCCGGATCAGCGCGGCGCCGCGCGCGCCGGAAAGCGAGGGCGGCAGCTCGGTGGGGGTCTCGGTCGGGGACGCCGGGCCGTACGACATGCCGAAGATGATAATGCCTGGGCGGCCCACCACCGGTGACGGGCCCGGGGAGCCAGTCAGGGGTTCTCTGCGCCGAGACTCGCGGGATGGGCGGCGAACAGTCTACGCTACGGCCATGCTGTCCATGCCGGCCGAGCCATGAAGGACGAGCGTCCGGTCGTCGCCGGGCTGACGCTCGCCTGGCGGGAGTTCCGCGCGCCACCCGGGGACGACGATCGCACCGATGGAGGCGAGCGCTCGTTCGGGATCTGGGTGCTCGACGATCCGGACGCGCCGTTGGACCAGATCACGCAGGAGGAGTTCGACCGCAACGACGAGCGCATCCCCTATTTCGGCGCGATCTGGCCGTCGGCCGAGGCGCTGGTGGCGGTTGTGCTCGCGGGACCGCCGCTCGACGACCGGCAGGTTCTCGACCTTGGTTGCGGCCTCGGGCCCTGCGGCTTCGCCGCCGCCCGCCGCGGCGCGCGGGTGACCTTCTTCGACTGGGAGCCCCGCGCGCTGGAGATCGTGGCCCTGAGCGCCCGCGAGCAGGGCCGGCCGGCCGCGACGTTCGACTTCGTCGTCGGCGACTGGCGCACGCCGCCGCCCCTGGGGCCATTCGACCTGATCTTCGGCGCCGACCTCCTGTACGAGCGGCGCAATGCGCCCGCCGTCGCCGCCTTCCTGGCGAGCCACCTGAAGCCCGGCGCCGAGGCGTGGATCGTCGATCC
The DNA here is from genome assembly GCA_030777205.1 of Chloroflexota bacterium. Classification (GTDB taxonomy): domain Bacteria; phylum Chloroflexota; class UBA6077; order UBA6077; family JACCZL01; genus JALYGH01. The sequence goes on along the minus strand of JALYGH010000102.1, from coordinate 1,212 downwards.
CGGCCGACTCCACGCCCGGCCGTTCCCGGCGCTCGCCGAGGATGCCGGGCTCGAGCTGCTGGCCACCGAAGCTCTCCCACCGGCGGACGGCCGCCAGATCACACTCCTGCGACTGCGCCGGCCGCGCCAATAGCGGGGGCGGCAGAGTCGATCGGATTTGCCTGGATACAGCGCCTCACGAGAGGCCAAACAGAGGTGACAGCGGGGCGCCACTTCACCGTGGGATCTCATCGGTCAGGCCGACGTCGCCGTCGGCCTGGTGAGGCTGCACTCTCATCTCGACGAGCTTCGGCCCTGGGCCTCTGTCATGCACGCTTCTGGATTCCTCGACGACGCCACCTCTCGTACCCGCATCCTCCGTGATGCGCTGTGGCATGTCGCGATGGACGGGCGGCTGAGCGAGGATGCCATCAACATCGCCGAAGAGTTGGCACGCGAATCTGGCCCGCTCCCGGCGGCTGACCGTCGCACGTGAGTCGTGGGCATCACTGCGTATCAGCGATGCTCCTCGGGACTCGCTGCCTGCTGCACTTCTTCGACGAGCGCCGACAGCGAGGGCCGCAGATGGGCGTGGGGCGTTTCCAGTTCGCCGAGGTGCTTATGCTCCGGGAACGTGGACAGCTCCGGGTGATGTGGCGCGTTGTCATAGCGGAAGACCGTTCTCCCACGCGCATCAAGCAGATGGAAGCTGTACGAGGACCAGAGCGGGTAGCCGTATGAGGCATCGATGGTCACGGCTGCGTGGAGCCGGTGCCCGAGTGGATACTCGAGGCCCAGTCTGAGACGACCCGAGAGGTCATGGCCGAAGAAGTCGTCCAGCTCGATGACTGAGGGGCGAGCCGGCGTGCCACCGGTACCGATGAGCCGAGCCTCGATACTCTCCAGGACCGACAGCGCGGACAACACTGATCAGGCGCGCCGACCACTCCGGTGAGGACTCCTCGCCGCAGAGCCACCGAACAGAGATAGGCCCAGTGCATGACGGGCTCCGAGTCGCCCATCGCGCCCGCTTGGTACTTCGCCAGGAACTCGGCCGACGACATGCCGAACTCCTGCTCGTAGCGCTCGAGCTGCGTGGATAGGTAGCGTGGCGTCAGCTTCACGATCCTCGCCATGGATAATACCAAACCCGCCTAGACTTGCCGCATAATACAGGGAACGCGAGCGGGAGGGGTCGGGGTGGCACGGCGGGGACGGCCGTTGGCGGTCGAG
>JALYGH010000101.1 GCA_030777205.1 Chloroflexota bacterium | reverse complement strand
GGCGATCCCCGGACTGGCGGACGTCGCGGTCGCGCGGTTGGTCGCGGCGGGCGGCCCACCGTCCGGCAGCAGGCCGAGGTCCTCCGGCTCGCGGCGCACGAAGATCATTGACAGCGGGACGATCAGGCCCGTGCCGAGGATGGCCAGGAGGATCCAGGCCATGCGCCAGCCGAAGGCGTCGATGAAGATCTGGGTCAGCGGCACGAAGAGCAGCCCGCCGACGGGGATCCCGAGCGACATGTAGGCGAGCGCCCGGGCCCGCTCGCGCACGAACCACTTGGTGACCGGGACTGACGTGACGAGCGCGCCGGGGCCGCTCATCCCTACGACGCCCATCAGCGCGAACAGGGCCACGATCTGCCAGCCGTCCGTCACGAAGCCGAGGCAGATCAGGGCGCCGCCGGTCGTCAGCGCCGCGACGGTCAGCAGGACGCGGACGCCGAAGCGGTCGATCAGCCCGCCCACGACCGGCGCGGTGACGGCACTGGCGATCTGGCGGGACGACTGCGCCCAGCCGAAGACGGCGCGCCCGACCCCGAGCTCATCGCCCATCGGCTTGATGAACAACCCGAAGTTGAGCGACCCGAGCGCCATGCTCAGGGCGCCCACGGCGGCCATGACGGCCACGATGACCCAACCGTAGAAGAAGGGGGCGCGCCGCGGGGCGGGTGTCGCGCGTTCCAAGCATCTACTCCTGCGGATGCTAGTATCCCCCGCCACGTAGGCTGCTGACGACACGGGCTGAGGAGGAATGATGCCGCTCTCGCAAATTCGGGTGATCGATCTCTGCAAATCGGACCAGGGCCGCGAGGTGCTGCTGCGGCTCGTCCGCCAGGCCGACGTGGTGGCCGAGAACTACCGCCCGGACGTCAAGCAGTCGTTCGAGGATCCGCAGGTCACGACGCTGCCCGTCACCCGCCCGGTCGAGCACCCGGAGCTGGGGACGCTGAACCTGAGCGGCCTCGGCGTCAATCTTCGTCGGACGCCGGGGTCGCTCCGCTCGGCGGCGCCGGACCTCGGTCAACACACCGACGAGCTCCTCCGCGAGCTGGAGTACTCGGACGCCGAGATCGCGCAGCTCCGGGCGACAGGGGCGGTGTGACGAGTAGCGAGTGGCGCGTGGTGCGTGGCAGGGGGGCCACGCCGACCCGCATTCGCCGATGCAGCAACCGCAGGAGTCGACGGTAGCCTGGTCACTACATCTGTCATCCCGAGCGGAGCGAGGGATCTCACGGTTCGCTGCTCCGGAGCGTGAGATCCCTCGTCGCTGCGCTCCTCGGGATGACAGAGCAGGGACGCTACTCAAGATGGCAACAAATTCCCTGGCCGGGCTGTGCGCTAGCTTCTGGGACCTACCACTCGTTCGGCGGCGGCGTTGAAGCGGGCGGCGGTGTCTTCCGAGGCCTGGAGCTCGGCGCGGATGGCCGCCTCGCGGGCGAGGGCCTCCTCGACCGGCAGGGCGGCGTTGACGATCTCCTTGTACCCGAGCACGGCCCGGGGGTGGTTGGCGGCGATTCGCTCGCCCATCGCGACGGCGTAGTCGACGACCTCGGCGGCCGGCACGACCTGGTTCGCCAGCCCGATCCGCAGCGCCTCGGCGGCCGGGACGACGTCGGTCGTCAGGAGCAGCTCCTTCGCCTTCGCTTCACCGACGATGCGCGGGAGCAGCGCGCCGCCCCCGATCCCGCCATACGAGGCGCCGATGAAGCGGGTCTTGGCGTCGTCACCGCAGATCCGGATGTCGCAGTTGAGCACCAGCGCCGCCGCCCCGCCGTAGCAGTAGCCTCGGATCGCGGCGATGACCGGCTTGCGGCAGGCGCGGATGCGCTCGCCGAGCGGCGGGTTGGGCGCGCGACGGGCGTTCGGGCCGACCCGCTCGCGCACTTCGTTGAGGTCGCCGCCGGCCGAGAACGCGCGGTCGCCGGCCCCGGTCAGGACGATCACGCGGATCTCGTCGTCGGCCTCGAAGGCGTCGAGCACCCGGACCATCTCGGCGGTGAGCCGGGAGCTCATGGCGTTCAGCTTCTCGGGGCGATTGAGGATGCCGAGCCCGACCGGCCCGCGCCTCTCCGCCAGCACACAGGTCAAGTCCGCGATCATGTCAGCCTCCGGGGTCGAGGTGGCGCGCGAGCGTATACCACCCGCGCGCCCGGCGCGACCACCCCGCCGAGACGCGGCAAACTTCGCGTGGCCGATGTGCTGCGGACGGCGATGAGCCGTGGGCGCCATCGGGTTTGCGTTGTTACTTCCCGCTGGCGGCGTTGCGCAACCAACGTAGCGTCAGGGCGGGGTTCGGTCGCCGGTGGACAGGCCGCCAGCGCGGGGCGTACGCTAGGGGCGATGGCAGAGGGCAGCGTGAGAGCCGCGTCGCAGGCGGCAGAGGTCGCGACGGACGCGCCGGGAGTCGTATCCAGGGCGTCTGAGGCGGCGGCACAGTCCCGTACCCGGAGTCGGCTGCCGCAGGCGTTCGCCTCGCTCCGCCACCGGAACTACCGCCTGCTCTGGTCGGGGACGCTGATCTCGAGCTCCGGCGACTGGATGGACCAGATCGCGCTGAACTGGCTTGTCTACCAGTTGACCAATTCGGGCGTGGCGCTCGGGCTGCTCAACTTCTGCCGGCTCATGCCGATCCTGGTGTTCACGCTCATCGGCGGCGTCGTCGCCGACCGCGTCGAGCGCCGGAAGCTGATCTTCGCCACCCAGACCGTCTCGATGCTGCTGGCGTTCGCCCTCGCGATCCTCGTGTCGACCGGCCTCGTCGAGTACTGGATGGTGCTGGTCATCGCGGTCGGCCGCGGCGTGACGCTCTCGTTCAACCAGCCGGCGCGGCAGTCGCTCATCTCGGACCTCGTCCCGCGCGAGGACCTGATGAACGCCATCGCGCTGAACTCGGCGACGATGAACCTCACGCGGGTGATTGGGCCGGCGATCGGCGGCATCCTGATCGCGACGGTCGGGGTGGCGGGGGCGTTCTACGTGAACGGCGCGAGCTTCCTGGCCGTGCTGTGCGGGCTGGCGCTGATGCGCTTCCCGCCGCCCCGCCGCCGCGCCCATAGCGGGCTCGTCGCGGATCTCCTGGCGGGGATGCGCTATCTGCTCGGCCATCCGCGCCTGCGCACGCTGGTGCTGCTGGCCGTGCTGCCGATGGTGTTCGGCATGCCGTACATGACGATGCTGGCGGTCTTCGCCAGCGATGTGCTCCACGTCGGCGGACCGGGCCTCGGGCTGCTGATGGCATGTTCCGGCGCGGGGGCGGTGCTCGGGGCGCTCTTCGTGGCGTCGCTGCGGCGGACTGAGCGGCGCGATAGGATCATGCTGGGCGGCCTGGCGGGATTCGGGCTGGCGCTGCTGGCCTTCTCGTCCTCGCCATGGTTGTGGCTTTCGGCGCTGACGCTGCTGGCGGTCGGCGCCTGCCAGCAGCTCTACATGTCGATCAACAACAGCCTGATCCAGGAAGACGTCGACGAGCAGTACCGAGGGCGGATCATGAGCACGCTGTTCCTGAACCGAGGGGCGGTGCCGCTCGGGGCGATGCTGGCCGGCCTCGGCGCGGACCTGATCGGCGTGCAGGTCACCGTCGGCGCGATGGCGGCGCTGCTGGTGGTCGCGGCGGTGGCCGCCGGGCGTGTCGCCCTGCAGCCCCGCCCAGTTTACTGAAATCTCTTCAGGTTCCTGTCCGGTGGGCCGCGACTGGCAGCTTCGGCCCCCTAATCGCCCGGCAGGTGCTCGGCGTGGGTGAAGCGGGCGGCCGGCGCGGTGCACTTCGGGCAGCGATCCGGCGGGTGCTCGTCGCGGACCGGCTCGCCGCAGAGGTCGCAGTACCACTGCATCGCCATCTGGCGGACGAGGTCTGACCGGCTGACGATCCCCACCAGGGTACGTCCGGCGACGACCGGGATGCGCCTGACGCGGCGCTCGACGATCAGGAAGCGAACATCCTCGACGTCGGCGTCCTCGCTGACGCTGATGATGCCCGGCGACATGATGTCGCGGGCCGCCTTGCCCTTCCTGGCAAGCAGGTCGTACTCGCTCACCAGCCCGATGATGGAGCCTTCCCCGTCGACGACCGGGACGGCGCTGATCCTGTGCTTCGCGAGGAGCGTGGCCACCTCGGCGGTTGAGGCGTCGGCCGTCGCGCAGATCACCGGCGTCGTCATGATCTCTTTGACTTTCATACTCCCGCTGCCTCCGTGCGCGTCCACGGTCAACTGGAGGCGACGGCCCCGCCACCGCCTCCGGCCGGCCCTCGCCTGTCGAGGGCCAATCGGGAAAGCTCTGAGGGAGTCGGCCGGGGGTTGCCCGCGCCTCCGGCCCGCTCCCACAGGGCAGGAACGGGGCCGAGGCGAGAGCCTTCGGCCGACCCCGTCAGTCCATCGCCAGGGTGAAGATGAAGGGGCATAATACCGAGCAGCCCAATCGCTTTCATCCCGAGGAGTTTCCTCGTCTGTAATCCCGAAGAGTGCTCCTGCCTGTCATCCCGAGGAGCGCCAGCGACGAGGGATCTCACGCATAGCAGTCGGCCGGCCTCGGTGCGTGAGATCCCTCGCTCCGCTCGGGATGACAGCGACGTGTCGGGATGACAACGATGTTGGCGGTGCTCCCATCACCTCCAGCCTGGCCGAGTCTTAGACGAACTCCAGCTTGAGCGCCTCGTAGTCGGCGTAGCGGCCGTTCAGCTCCTGGCGGACGAGCGGGCCGTTCTTGAGCGCCGACACCTGCTCCTCGTAGGTCGGACGCTCGGTGTTCTCGTAGATGATCCCGATCGGGATCCGGTCGCCCCACTCCTGGGCCTTCTGCCAGGCCTGGTCGCGATCGGCCCGGTCGTAGCCGGCCTCCTCCTCGAGCTTGTAGGTCCGCGAGCGGTACCAGTCGTACGTATTGACCTTGTTGTAGGTGACGCACGGCTGGAGGCAGTCGACCAGCGCGTAGCCCTTGTGCTCGATCGCCTGGGCGATCACGTTCGCCATGTGCTTCGGATCGGCGGCCGAGGCGCGGGCGATGAACGTGGCGCCGGCCGCGATGGCCAGCGCGATCGGGTTGATAGCGAACTCGATCGCCCCCTCCGGCGAGAACGTGCTGATGTAGCCGCGCTCGCTGGTCGGCGAGTACTGGCCCTTGGTCAGCCCGTAGACCTGGTTGTTCTCGACGATGTGGGTGATGCCGGCGTTGCGGCGCATGGCGTGGACGAAGTGCCCCTGGCCGATGCCGTAGCCGTCGCCATCGCCGGTGACGGCGAGCACCTTCAGCGTGTGGTTGGCCAGCTTCACGCCCTGGGCGACCGGCAGCGCCCGCCCGTGGATCGAGTTGTAGCCATTCGCCCGCATGTAATGGGGCAGCTTCGACCCGCAGCCGATGCCCGAGACGAGCAGCACCTCGTGCGGGTGCAGGTCGAGGGCGGCGAACGCCTGCTTGATCGCGGCCAGGATGCCGAAGTCGCCGCAGCCGGGGCACCAGGTCGATTTCTGCCCGCCATTGAAGATCTTGAGATCAGACACGCGCCACCTCCCCGACGCCGGCGCCCGCGCCAACGCGCACGACGCCGCTCACACTGACGCTCCCCCGCATCCCGCCCGCCTCGTCGAGGACCGCCGCGACGACCTCGTCCGGCGAGATCGGCCGGCCGTCGAACTTGTTGATCTTGCGGTCGGCCTTGCGCCCGGTCAGGCCGCGCAGGACGTGGGCGAGCTGGCCGGTGTAATTCTGCTCGACGACGACCATCTGCCGGATCTTGTCCAGCTCGGCCGCGATGCGGTCCTCCTCGAGCGGGAACATGTCGACGAACTGGAGGAAGTTCGTGCGCAGCCCCCGGGCGTTCAGGCGGTCGGTCACCTCGCGCAGGGCGCCGTAGGTCGAGCCCCAGCCGACGAGCGTCAGCTCCGCGTCCGGCGGACCGTACCAGGCCGGCAGCCGCATTTCCCGGGCGGCCCGCTCGAGCTTGCGCATCCGCTTCACCATCTGCTCGTTGCGGTCGTCTGCCCCCTCGGTGTTGTGGCCGAGCATGTCGTGCTCGTCGCCGGTGGTGATGTAGACCGCCTTCTCGTGGCCCGGGATCGCCCGCGGCGAGATCCCGCTCTCGGTCGGGCGGTGGCGGGCGTAGTCCTCGGCGATGCGGTCGAGCGCGTCGTAGTCGAGCAGGTCGCCGCGCTGGATGCGGATCTGCTGGAAGTCGATCGCGTCCATATCGATCGTCCGTACCGCGTTCGACAGGAACAGGTCGCTCAGCATGATGACCGGCGTCTGGTACTCCTCGGCCAGGTTGAAGCAGCGGTAGCCGGCCTCGAAGCACTGCTCGATCGTGCCCGGGGCGACGACGATCCGCGGGAACTCGCCGTGCGAGGCGTACAGCACGAACTCGAGGTCGGACTGCTCCGTCCGCGTCGGCAGGCCGGTCGAAGGGCCGGCCCGCTGGACCTCGGCGATCACCAGCGGCGTCTCGGACATGCCGGCCAGGCCGAGCGCCTCGACCATCAGGCAGAAGCCGCCGCCGGAGGAGGCAGTCAGCGCGCGGACACCGGCGTGGGCCGCGCCGATCGCGAACAGGATCGCCGCGATCTCGTCCTCGGTCTGCTTCTGGACGATCCCAAACTTCGCGGCGTGGGCGGCCAGCCACTCGGTGATCGTGCTAGCCGGGGTCATCGGGTAGGTCGAGATGAACTTGCAGCCGGCCGCCAGGGCGCCCATCGCGAACGCCTGGTTGCCGTTCATCATCATCCGCTTCGGGGCAGCGGGGATCGCCCGCAGCTTCCAGGGGAAGTCGGCGCCGTACTGCTTGCGGGCCTGGTCGTAGGCGACCTGGGCGACCTTCAAGTTGCTCGTGACGGTGTCGGCGCCCTTGCGCTTGAAGTTCGACTCGATGACGTTCCCGATCCACTCGAAGGGGAAGTCCGTCAGGCCGGCCATCGCGCCGATAGCGGCCGTGTTCATCATGATCTTGTGGCCGCCGACCTGCTCGGCGATCTTCGTCAGCGGCATCGCGAAGTCGCGGAC